>JAYSZC010000802.1:0-8157 GCA_043738235.1 Lewinellaceae bacterium
GAGGGAAAAAATCCGTGTCTCATCCTTTAAATCCGTGTTCCTTCTCATCCCAAAATCTCAATACCGAATCCCCCAAAAAGGCGGCTCTTCCGCTTCCCGTCTTTCATCCATGAATTTTTGGAGCAGCGCGATATATTCGGCTTCGCTGATTTTTTTGCCTTTTAATTTTTTGGGTAAATCCAATTCTGCGCCCAACTTTTTCAGGTCGATTTTATCGGCGCTGAGCAGCATGCCACCGTCGTTGATATCCACTTCCAGGATCAGGCCGGGCAGACCGAAAAAGCGTTCGGGGCCGGCGCTGACAGGAATATCCATAGCAAACCAGGCGATTACCTTTTGTTGTTTGACGGTATCTTCCCAGGATGCTTTCATACATATATGACCGGCTACATCTTTCAGGTCATTGAGGATTTTCCAGTCGGGTGCGCGCAGGCTATCTTCCACGATGTACGTTTTTCCAAGTATCTGTAAAACATCGTACATGGTGTTGGTGGCAAAGTTGCGCTTGATATAGTACACTTCTTTGCGCCAGGAGTAACCCTCGTCGTCCGGTTCCGCTTTTTCTTCGGAGTCTTCATATTTCGATTCAGTGGGCGTGAGATACAAGGTTGTAAACATCTTCCATTCGGATCGATTGCCCCACATGTATGCGACGCGTTCGCGTTGTTGTTTGCTGATGTAATCCACCGCGGCCATTTTTTTGGACCAGTTGTGCGTAACCAGGTAGCGCACAACGCCTTCTGTTTCCTGCGCCCGGGCGCCCGCAGCTGCGAGGAGGAATGTTATAATGATAATGTGTTGTTTCATAGTTTTTTTACCACCACTGATTTTTGTTGAGTTTGTTTTCGTACCCGCGCATGTTGTAGCTCGTGCTCAACATAAAATAACGGGCAAGCGTGCCGGCAATATTACGGACCACGTAATTCTGGGTGCCATTTTGCGTGATGCTAACGCGCCGGTTAAAAATATCGAATGCCGCCAAACGTATTTCCAGTCGGTTTTGTTTGCCCACGATACGGCGAACGGAGGCATTCCAGGTGGGAATGTCCTGGTTAAAATCGAAACGGTCGTTGCGATAAACAGCGTAATTGAAATTACTTTCAAAAAAGGATTTGGATAAAAACTGCCATTTGACGGAAGCATCCAGGCTGTGATTCTGAATCTGCTGGTTTTGCTCTTCCTGGATGGAGTAAGAAATGTCGTTGAACCGCAGGCTGCCACCTAGGCCGACAATCAACTTCTGGGTGGGAGTGGCATTGAGGCCTGCGCGAATACTAAAACCCTTGTTAAATGTTTCATTTTCAATATCATTCACCAGAGAGGGCGACTGTCCCAGGTTGATATTACCGTTGACATTCATGGTCAGTTTCGTTTTAACAATCGGAAAATTGGACCATAAATACAGGTTGAAGCGGTTACCGCCCGACACATTGTCCGGTCGGGTAATGGTGCGTATCCCGATGCTGTCGATCACTTCGATGGTCTGATTGTAAATAATCTGGTTGTCGAACATACTGAGATTACTGCCGATGCCCACGCTGCTCAGCGAGGCCGGATTCCAGTAATTGAGGTTCAGTCCAATGCTGTGCGAGCGCTGTGGCGTAAGGTTGGGATTACCCTCGATCCGGTAAGCGGGGTTGCTCACATTGGGCACCGGTTGCAGGTCGCTGAGTTGCGGTTCGTTGATTTCATAACTATAGTTGGCGCTCAGGTGGAGATTGGACGGGAATTCATAATTGATGTCGATGTTCGGGGTATAATTCAAAAAACTGCGCCGGATCGGGTCGGTCAAAAGGGGCATATCGCGGTCGGTGGAATAAGCACCGTCGAGTTGAAGGTGTTGAGCGGCAGCGCCGACCGTCGCGTTCAATCCATCGTACGAATATCGGATACTGGAGCCTAAACGATTGTATAACACCGTGTTATCATAAAAAACGCTGAGGTTGTCGATCCGTTCGTTGTTGAGTTCCGGGTCGACAACCTGGCGATTGATCTGGTTGCCGGCGCGGGCAAAATTATAAAATGTTTCCCAGTACCATTTTTTGGAAAGCGGTTCCGTGAACAGCATACTCGATTTGATTTGTTGCCCGATGTTGTCGTTGGTATTGAGTTGCCGGATTTGTTCTGTTACAGTGCCGGCCCTGAAAAAACGGTTGATGGAAAAGAGGTTCTCGGAGCCGTCTGATTTGTTGCTGTTATACCCGGCACTGACAGCAAAGGATCGCCCTTTCTTTTTGAATCGGTGGCGGAAAATGCCGGAACCGGAAAGTTGCCAGGCTTCGAGCAAGTTGTCGTTGTCGATGTCGAGGCTGTTGGAAGGCAGGTCATTGCTGCCTGTAAAAAACTGCGACTGGTTGTAGCGGGCGTCGTTGTGACTGAATCGCGTATTGGCCTTGACAATCAGGATGTTATTCGAGTCTATTTCCTGTTCGAAGCGAGCGGCAACACTGTGATTGCTTCTGAAATCGACCCTGGAAGAAGTGTCCGTATTGGAAAAAGTGCTGTCTTTTAAAAATGTTTGCCGGAAAGCGGACTGGTCGAGGGTGAGTTCTGTCTGGTTATAGAAGTAACTGCTGCTGAACTTCGTTTTTTTATTGTCGAAATTGTAGTTGGCCCCGCCGCCGTAATTTTCCGTGAAGCCGCGGCCATCGAAATTATTAAATGGCACAGCGTCGCCATCGCCGCCAATGTAATAACCGTCCCCACCGTTACCAAAACCAAAATCGCCGTTATCATAATCGCCAAAAGTATTCTGGCCTTTAAATTCGCCGTAATCTTCCCAGTTGACGCCGGTCTGGTTGATATTATTGGCATAAGCAATAATGGAGAATTGTTCTTTGGTATTGAACCTGTTGTAGTTGCCGCGCGAGGCCCAGCGTTCTTCGGTACCTACGGCGCCCGTTATTTTTCCAAAAGCCCCTCTTTTATATTCTTCTTTCAGTTCGAGGTTCATGGCTTTGAGTTCTTTACCATCGTCCACGCCAGTCAGTTTGCTTTGTTCGGACGCTTCGTTGTACACCTGTACCTTGGAGATGGTTTCGGCGCCCAGATTTTTGGTCGCGGCTTTTGGGTCGTCGCCGAAAAAGGTTTTGCCGTCCACATACACCCTTTTTACATCCTTGCCCTGTGCTTTGATATTGCCGTCGGCATCCACGTCGATACCCGGCAAACGGCGCAACATATCTTCCACGGTGGACCCCGGCGGCACTTTAAAGGAAGAAGCATCGTATTCGATGGTGTCGCCGCGAATACTCAGGGTGGCTTTGGCGGCTTTCACCACTACTTCCAGCAATTCGGTCGTGATCGGTTTTATCCGGATCGTTCCAACATCATTGATTTCCGTCGGCGATGCCTGCAAATGCTGCTGCAGCGGCAGGTACCCGACGTATGATACCTTCAACAGATAAGGGACGTTTTTTACATTTTTAAAAGTAAAAGCGCCGTTGTTATCGCCCCGGGTGAAATTAATCAGGGTAGAATCCAGGGGGTTGAGTAACATGACCGTTGGGAGCGGAGTTTCGTCCCCGGAAGTGTCAATGACGGTACCTTTGATCGTGACTCTTGAAGGATTTTGAGCGGTAAGCGTTGTGGCGAGTAAAAGCAGGGCGAGCAGCCAGGCGTGTTTGATCATGCAGGTTTGTGTTTATGGACTGATGGCTAATTGTATGAATATCAATATTATATCGAAACAAACAATTGAATAGTATTGTCCTGAAACTCGTTAAACCGGTGAAATATGCCTGGGATCGGAAAGAATTCGCAGATTAAAAATTGACAATCAAACGACAAACAGAAGCGACAGATGTTGCACCGGGAAAATTTAACAATGCGCCAAAGGTATAGGCAGGTCGGGCGCAAGCAGCTATTCAGATGTAAAACGATGTAACGGATTTGTAAAAATGTAATAAAGCCCGACTTGATCATCTATTATCTCAACAACGTCACATCCCCATGCCTTTTTTCCTCCGCACCGTTCGGCAGCCGTATCAGCAATTGATAGACGTACACATCTGAAGCCGCTGCTTCGCCCTCAAAAGTACCGTCCCAGCCTTCGGGGGAATTCCCTTCATAGACTAATTCGCCCCAACGCGACCAGATCAGCAGATTTACAAGGGCGCCGGCATACAGCACAGGCCGGAAACGGTCATTGATCTGGTCTGCATTCGGCGTAAACGCATTGGGTACTTCAAAAAGTTGGTCGCGTACCGTGACACGCACCGTATCCGTAACCACACAATCATCTATTGAAGCGCTGATCAGATAAGTAAGACTCTCGGCAGGTTGAACAGTGACCGGATTGCCACTGATCGTATTCCCGCCGCCCGTCCATTGCACCATTAGCGCAGGATTATCTGATACAACCGATAATGTAGCGCCGGTGCCCGTGATAATAACGGTATCCGAGGGGAAAAGCGCCGTAAAATCCACAGGCGGCGGCACGATAAAACCAATAATTTCCACACAATCGTTGGCGTCTTGAATGGTAACGCTGTAACTCCCCGGCGCGAGGCCTGTTGCAACAGCGTTTTGTTGTCCGTCGCTCCATTGGTAGGTTAAAGGAAGCGTTGCGCCTTCCACCTGTAGAGCAGCGCTCGCTTCAGGAGTGTCTAAACACCCGGGCGTAACATTAATCGAAAGAGTGATCGGGCAACAATCTTCCACAAATACCTGGCGGCTGGTACTCACTTCGCAGCCGAGCGAGGTTTTTATGGTCATGGTAATTAATTTTTGCCCCGGCGTCTGGTATGTGACCGAATGCGGACCCGAAGTGGTGGCAAAAGCCGGCACAGCGCCTTCCCCGAAGGTCCATCCCCAATTGGTTATGACACCCTGCTGGAAACTGGAAGAATCGGAAAATACGATGCTGTCACCCAGGCAAATGATTCCGTCGGGATCATCCGTTTTAATGGCGGGGAGAGGGCCTGTAAAGGATGCGGTTCCGCCCCAATCTACCTGAAATCCGTTTCCGCTGGAAGTGAAATTGTTGACGACCAATGCATAAGTGTCGCCTGCCTGCACGTCCATAAATCGCAAAAAATTGTTCTCGTTCGTGCCCAAGCAGCCCGGAATGTGCGAAATTCCGGTAGCAACAGCATTCAACCCCGTAGGCCCCATACAAGGACTGGAAGGGTCGAAGTCGCCCGCTGCCATGCAGCGTTCGATGATTTTACCGTTACAATTTCCCATGCCGTTCGGCAAGCGGTAGACGATAAAATCGAGGTCGTCGGCAGCATTGTTGGGCGTTAACCTGAATTCCAGCGTTCCATTGTTCGCTATCGTGAACGTGTACCAGGTTGAATTCGATTCTGCAAAAAGAAAGTCGAAACAAGGCGCATCATCCAACTCAAGTGGATCGGCGCCGGCTCCCGCGACGGCCTGCACATTAAAAGGCGATTTGTCGCAAAGTGGAATAGCCGTAGGGCAGTCGCCGGAAATCCCTCCGTCAAAAAAGAAATTGCGCACACAGAACTGGAAAGTGCCCGGCGTAGCGCCGTCTACCCTGAAAAAATACCGGTTACCGGGAACCAGGTTTTCTACCCGCAGCTCAACTACACCGAAAAACAATGGATCCGATTCACAACCTAACAGGTTCAGGGCATCGCAGGCGCCTTCGTACAGGGCTACTTCCGGGGAGAGCAATGAGCCGCCGGGCGTGCTGCTTGCGCCATTGATGACGATCACCACATTCGGCGCAACTGCCGTAAACCAGAACCAGACATCGTGCGGAGCGCCGGAAAAACAAGCCGGCACCGGCGCGTTGCTGGACGTTGCAAACAAGTTGTGACCGGCATTGAGCGGCGAACAAAAGTTGCTGGGGTCTACTACCTGGAAGGCTCCGGAGCATTCATTGTTGGCCTGGGCGAACAGTGTTGGGAACGTCAGGAAGCAAAATAGAAAGCCGCTTATGAGTTTGATAATTGATTGCATTTCAATGGAGTATTTGAGTGATAATTTTCTTTTTCAATTTGGCACGTTCCTTATTTTAGAGTGATTTTTCACCTTTTTATAAGTTATTTGTGAGGTGGCAAAATTCTTTACTTTTACGCCGTTTCCAAATTCATTTTCCAAAAACTTAACCATGAGAATTCACTTTGCCCTCTTTCTTTTTTTTACAAGTTATACTTTTTTTGCCCAAAATGCCACCCTTCAGGGAACGGTAACCGATAGCCGAACCTCCGAAGTACTGCCCGGCGTGACGGTGCGGGTCGGTTCCGGCGGCGCCGCTACCGATGCAAACGGCGATTACAAATTATCGTTGCCTGCAGGCGCGCACACCGTTGTTTTTACTTTTGTAGGGTATGAATCAAAGACACAGAATATCCGACTGAACGTTGGAGAAACACAGGAACTGAATGTAAGCCTTGGCGATGCCGATAACCTGTTGCAACAAGCCACCGTAACGGCCGGGAAATTTGAAAAACCGCTGGGGGAGGTAACCGTTTCCTTAGAAGTACTCAAACCCCGCCTGCTGGAAAGCACCAATACCACCTCCGTCGATGAAGTTTTGGCCAAAGTGCCCGGCGTGAGTATGATAGACGGACAGGCGTCGATTCGGGGCGGTTCGGGTTTTTCTTATGGGGCCGGCACCCGCGTGCTGCTGTTGGTAGATGATATTCCTGCCTTACAAGTCGATGCCGGTTATCCCAACTGGGATGACTTTCCGGTGGAAAACATCGCGCAGATTGAAGTGCTCAAAGGCGCCGCTTCCTCGTTGTACGGCTCATCTGCCATGAACGGCATTATCAATATCCGGACCGGTTTTGCCAAAGATAAACCGGAAACGGAAGCCGCTTATTTTGTACGAACCTGGGGCGATCCGAAAGACGCCGGCAAAAAATGGTGGGGAAAAGATACTTCGGGGCTGGCACAACCCTTTGAAACGGGGGCCAGCTTTGTACACCGCCGCAAAGCGGGCAAATTGGACATTGTATTCGGCACGTACGGCCTCATCCGCGATAGTTACAACAGAAATACGTACAGCAGGTACGGTCGTATTACACCCAATTTCCGCTATCGCGTCAACGACCGGCTTACCTTCGGGCTGAATACCAATTTTAATTTTGGCCGCAGCGGCGGTTTTTTCATTTGGGGCAATGACAGCGCAGGGGCTTTTCAACCAGGACTGAACTCGGCTTCCAAATCATTGGGTCGCTTGCGGTACAATATTGATCCGACTGTTCAATACTTCGATGCGGCAGGAAACCGCCACAAATTCCTGGGCCGTTTTTTCTCCGTGCATAACAACAACGATGGCAACCAAAGCAACGATAGTAGGATGTTTTACGGAGAATACCAGGTGCAGCGGCAGATAAAAAGTCTGGTGGCAACCGCGGGATTGGTGGGTATTTATACCACAGTTATAGCCGATTTATATGGAAAGGGCGATTATGCCAACCGCAACTTAGCCGGTTATTTTCAATTGGATTATAAAGCATTTAACCGGCTGAACCTGTCCGCCGGTCTGCGATACGAACAAAACCGGCTCAGCAGTCCCGACTCTACGCTGCTTCCCGACAATACCTTCTTTGTTATTCCCGGCGGTGTGACCAAAGAAGCCAAACCGGTTTTTCGTTTGGGCGCCAACTATCAGGCCGGCCAGGCTACCTATTTCCGCGCTTCCTGGGGGCAGGGTTATCGCTACCCGACCATTGCAGAAAAATTTATCAGTACCAGTTTCGGCGGCGCCAATTCAGTTGCGCCCAATCCTGCTTTGGTTAGCGAAACCGGCTGGTCGGCAGAAGTTGCACTCAAGCAGGGATTCCGGCTGGGCGGCTGGCAGGGCTATGTCGATGTTGCCGGATTTGTACAGGAATACGAACAAATGATGGAATTTGTTTTTTCAAAAGTACAATTTGTACCCAACATTGGTCTCGGCGCCGAGTTTCAGTCTCAAAATCAGGGAGATACCCGCATCAAGGGCGCGGAAATTTCCATTTTGGGACAGGGAAAACTTGGCCCGGGCACTTTACTCCTGATTGCAGGTTATACCAATATCAACCCGCAGTACAAAAACTGGAGCAGGGATGCCGGTTACAATGAAGCCAGTGGTGAAATCAGCCGCTACTGGGGCAGTTCGGATACCTTTGAAAATGTGCTGAAATATCGCTTTAAACATACTGTCAAATGGGATTCCGAATACCAGCTCGGGCGCACTTC
>JAYSZC010000803.1:0-8146 GCA_043738235.1 Lewinellaceae bacterium
CAGGCAACGGCTTTCCAGAAAAAGTACATCAAATCCAATGTGCTGACTATGGGTGAAAACAAACCCGCCAGCGAAGCCCGCTATATTCACGGCACACATGGATATGGCTTCTTCACCTATTACAGCGGTCACGATCCGGAAGATTACCGGCACTATGTGCAAGACCCTCCAACTGATCTGGCCCTGCACCCCAATTCGCCCGGCTACCGGCTGATTCTGAACAATATTCTGTTTCCGGCTGCGAAGAAAAAGCATCAAAAGACCTGAACGAATTTATCTTTGCCGAAAATTAACAACCAACCATGCGTTTTACATTTTCTATTTTTGTATTCCTGCTCTTCCTGGGCGCACAATCCTGTAAAAACAAAGCTGCGGAACAAAAAACTACCGCCCCTGCAATAGATCCTGCTACTGCCGAGAAATCTGCTAAGCGGATGGAAGCCGCTAAAAAACAGGTAGTCGTTATATCTGCCGGTGAATTCGAAAGTTTTATTAAACTCCATACAACAGCCGCCGTCGTCGACCTCCGTTCAGCAGCAGAATTCAAAAAAGGGCATATCGGACGCGCAGTCAATATCCCCTTTCAGGAAGGATTTGAAGATAAAATCAAACCTTTGAATGACTCCACCAGGATAGCGATCTACTGCGCCAACGGAGTGAACAGTGTCAGCGCTGCCGAGATCATGGAAAAACTGGGGTTCAAAAGAATTAAAATTTTGGAGCAGGGTATAACAGGCTGGACGGCTGCCAATAAAGAACTGGTTTCAAAATAGACTGCCGAAAAAGTAAGTAGCCGGTTTGATTAGATTCATCTAATTTTAGCGCTTCAAAATTTTTGCTGCGCTATGATTGATTCCATCGTCCAGTATTTTACCAATATCCCTTCTTCCCACCGCAGCGCTATCCTGCTGGGTGGGCTAACCATTTTTTTGTTGCTGGAAAGCGGTATTCCACTGTTTCGTAAACCATACAATAAATGGTCGCACAGCTGGGTCAACCTGTTTTTTACAGCAACCACCGTTCTGATCAATTTTGCCATGGCGGCTATCCTGCTGCGTTCCAGCGATTGGGTGGTGGAACAAAAGTTCGGCATCCTGCAATGGTTTCCGTCCATGCCGATGTGGCTATACCTGATTACAGGTGTGCTGCTGCTCGATCTGATCGGCGCCTATTTTGTGCATTGGGCAGAGCATAAAGTGCGCTGGATGTGGCGTTTTCACCTGGTTCATCATACCGATCCGCATGTAGATACCACTACGGCCAACCGGCACCATCCGGGTGAAAGTGTTTTTCGGTTTGTTTTTACCGTTGCAGGCGTGGTGCTGGCCGGAGCGCCCATCTACATTGTTTTTCTGTATCAATCCATGTCCGTTGCGCTGTCGCAGTTCAATCATGCCTATATCCGGTTTCCGCGCAGGCTCGATCGCTGGCTGAGCTGGGTGATCGTCACGCCCAATATGCACCGGGTACATCACCATTACACCCTGCCTTATACGGACAGCAACTATGGCAATATTTTTTCCATTTGGGATCACTTGTTTGGCACATTTTCCCGTTTAGACGACGAGAAGATCGTATTCGGCATCGATACCCACATGGAGGAAGCGGAACATTCCAGCGTAGGCAATCTGTTAAAAATTCCGTTTCAACCGTATCGTTCGCCGACAGGCGCAAAATTTGATGAATAAGTAAAAGGGCAAAATTGCAAAGGGCAAAAAGCAACATAAATCAATGAGTTACAGAAGATTTAGTATCAACTAATTTTGCACACCTACTTAAAATGCGCCAGATCACAACACGCAACCACTTTTTCCAACTGCTGTTTTCAGGGTTAATGCTCTCCGCTGTCCCTTCAGCCGCTCAAATGCATTACCTGTATTGCGGACGTATCATTCCGATCAGCGGCGAATCGCAAACAGCCGTGACCATTGTTGTGGAAAACAACATCATTGCACGGATAGAACGTGGTTATACGCCTGCGCCGGAGGACGTACAAGTGATTGATTTAAAAGGCAAAACGGTATTGCCGGGCCTGATCGACTGTCATGTCCACCTGGAGTTTGAACAAAACCGGAATTCATACAACGAACGATTTATTTTTAATGAAGCCGATATTGCTTTCCGCGCCGCGGTGTATGCCCGGCGAACGCTCGAAGCAGGTTTTACCACCGTTCGCGACCTGGGCGGTTCGGGCGTCAATATTGCCCTGCGCAATGCCATCAATGCCGGTTGGGCCATCGGGCCGCGTATTATTGCCGTGGGTAAAGCGCTGAGTATTACAGGCGGCCACGGAGATCCCGCCACGGGCGCCCGCTGGGACCTGTTCGATATTCCGGGGCCGGAAATGGGCATTGCCGACGGCCCCGACGAATGCCGCACTGCCGTGCGCAACCAGATCAAACGCGGCGCCGATTGTATCAAGGTTTGTGCGACCGGCGGCGTGTTGTCCCTCGCCCGCGATGGACGGCTCCCCCACTACGCAGCAGACGAACTCGAAACCATTGTACAAACGGCCCGCGACCTCGGAGTGGATGTTGCCGCCCACGCACACGGCGATGAAGGGATGCGCCGGGCCGTGGAGGCCGGTGTGGTGACCATCGAACACGGCACTTTTATGAGCGACGCCACGATGGATGCGATGATCAAACACGGCACCTGGTACGTTCCCACCATGACCGCCGGCTTTGCCGTCAGCGACAGTGCAAAATATGCCCCGGGTTTTTTCCCGGAAGTGGTGCGTGTAAAAGCCCTGGAAATTGGCCCGCAAATACAGGCAACGACGACGCGCGCCTACCGCAAAGGGGTGAAAATTGCTTTCGGTACTGACGCCGGCGTTTATCCACACGGAAAGAACAACCTGGAGTTTATTTTCATGGCACAGGCCGGCATGAAAAATACCGAAATCCTGCGGGCTGCAACGCTGGATGCCGCTACCATGCTACATTTGCAGGCTAAAATCGGCTCCATAGAAGTGGGTAAATTTGCCGATCTCGTGGCCGTAGAGGGCAATCCGCTCGATGATATCAAAGCTATGACGCGGGTGACTTTTGTCATGAAAGACGGGAAAATGATAGTTAACAGATAAACATGTATCTAACCAACCGCTTTTTCTGGGTTTTCGGCGCCGTGACGGCGTGTTTTGCCTTGGCGTTTCCCTTTGGCTGGCTTTTCCCCATTGCTCAAATAGCCCTCGTAGCCGCTTTGGGACTTGTGCTGGCGGATGTGTTGCTACTTTTTTTAAGAAGACCTAAAATTTCCTGCCGGCGGCGGCTCGGTACTGTTTTTTCGCTCAGCGATCCCAATGAAGTCGGTTTGTCGCTTGAAAATCAGGGGAATTTGCACTTTTCCCTCTCTATTGCCGACGAATTGCCCGTACAATTTCAGCGCCGCGATTTTGAGATTCACTGCCAACTGCCGCCCGGACAAGCTTATGTGGCCACCCATACGTTGCGGCCCTTGTCGCGGGGCGTTTATTTGTTTGGAAATATTAATGTATTTGTATCCACCCGGCTCGGTTTGGCAGAACGCAAATTGGTTTTTGAGCAGCCGCAGGCAGTAGACGTGTATCCTTCCATTATCCAGATGAAACGTTTCGAACTGCGCGCTATGCAGCATATTGCGCACGAAACCGGGATCAAAAAAATGCGTCGGATCGGGCATAGCTATGAGTTTGAGCAGATCAAAAACTATGTGCAGGGCGATGATTATCGCAGCATCAACTGGAAAGCGTCGAGCCGCCGGACGACACTCATGGTCAACCAATATGAAGACGAACGCAGCCAGCAGGTATATTGCATCATAGATAAAAGCCGGGTGATGAAAATGCCTTTCGATGGTTTGAGCCTGATGGATTATGCCATCAATACCGCTTTGGCCATCAGCAATATTATCCTGAAAAAACAGGATAAAGCGGGCTTGCTCACGTTTTCAGATGTCATCGGTGCAACCTTGAAAGCGGAACGCGACACAGGTCAACTCAAACGCATCATGGAAGCCTTGTACCGGGAGAAAGAGCGGCCCGGAGAAGCCAACTTTGAACTCCTGTACGAAGGCGTGCGCCGGCTGATCGGAATGCGCTCGCTGTTGCTGTTATTCACCAATTTTGAAAGCAGTTATGCCCTCGAACGGGCGCTTCCCACCCTGCGCCGCCTCAATCGCTCCCACCTGTTGGTGGTTGTTTTTTTTGAAAATACGGAAATCCGGAAACTGGCTTCGGAAGACGTGCAAAAAACTGCCGACATCTATCGCCAGACCGTAGCGCGCCAGTTTTTACAGGAAAAAAAGGAAATGGTCACCAAACTGCGTCAATACGGTATACAAGCCGTGTTGACCCGGCCGGAAGACCTGACGCTGAATACCATCAACAAGTACCTGGAACTGAAGTCGAGGGGACTGATATAAGTAAAAAGGCAAAAAGCAAAAGGCAAATAACAATATGTCACATTGCTATTTGCCTTTTGCTTTTTGGGTTGAGGGCTGTTTTTCAGAGATTATTGCTCCGCCGCATACGCCGCAGCACCGATAATACCTGCATTGTTCAGCAGCTTGGCAGGAATAACCCTGGCCTGGGTATGTAACTGCGTTTTGTATTGTTCAAAAAACTTGCTTTCTCCACCGCCGAGGATAAACAGATCGGGTGAAAAAAGTCGCTCCAGGTGTACCAGGTATTCATTAAACCGGTCTGCCCAATCCTTACGGCTGATTTTCAGGCGTTCCCTGGCGCCCGATGAAGCATGCGCTTCCGCAGATTTTCCATTTTTCCAGAGCACATGACCCAGTTCCGTATTAGGAATCATCACACCTTTATAAAAAAGGCAGGAACCAAGGCCGGTTCCGATCGTAATCAATAGAATCAGTCCGTTTTCTCCTTTCCCTACGCCATAGCGCATTTCCGCAACACCGGCGGCATCCGCATCATTGGTAACAAAAACAGGGCATCCGCTGCGTTTTCCAAAAACTTCTTCAATATTGGTACCGATCCAGCCGACGTCGATATTGGCGGCGGATTGTGCCACACCGTGTTTCACAATGGCCGGGAAGCCGCAACCGACCGGGCCTTTGTAGTTGAAAAATTCCACGATCTCAGCGAACGCCGCAGCCATCGCATCGGGGGTGGAGGGATGGGGCGTAGGCACGCGGAAACGCTCGCCATGGAGCTTTCCATTGCCGACATCCACTAATGCGCCTTTAATGCCGGAAGCGCCGACATCGATACCGAGAATCGCGTTCATATTTTGTTGTTGGTTGTTCGTTACTTGAAGGTTATTCGTTATCGGTTATCAGTTATCTGGTTCGTCATAGGGAATACGTCTGAGCATTCAGTCATCATTTTAGCCTGAAAGCCTGATAACTAATAACTGATAACCGATAACTGCATTACTCTTCCGGGATGACGTTCTCCACCACTTCATCTTCACCGGTTTCACTCATTAAAGTCTTTTGTTTACGGCGTTCGAGGGAATTGGCGTGCATGTCTAAGTATTCATTGCGGTTCCGGACAATGTCGGCAGCCAGGAAAAGGGCTTTGATAAATGAACTTTCATCGGCTTCACCCTTCCCTGCAATATCGTAGGCGGTGCCGTGATCCGGCGAGGTGCGCACAGACGCCAGGCCGGCAGTATAATTCACTCCTGCGCCAAAAGAAAGCGCTTTGAAAGGCACCAGGCCCTGATCGTGGTACATGGCAAGGATACCCTCGTATTTGTTGTATTGGCCAGAGCCAAAAAAGCCGTCTGCCGGGAAAGGGCCGAAAGCGAGTATGCCTTTTGCTTTGGCTTCTTCGATCGCTACCCGTACAATGCTGTCGTCTTCTTCCCCGATAGCGCCTTCATCGCCTGCATGTGGATTCAGGCCCAATACGGCGATGGTCGGACGCTGGACGTTGAAATCGACCCGCAGCGTTTCAGCCATAATGAGAATTTTGCGCAATACCCGCTCTTTGGTAATGGCGGCAGCCACCTCCTTAATGGGGAGGTGATTGGTGACCAATCCAACCCGGAGGGTATCGGACACCAGGAGCATCAGCGATTCTTTGGCCTTGAATTCATGCGCAATATATTCGGTATGCCCGACAAAAGGAAAATCTGCCATTTGCATGGCTTTTTTATTGATCGGAGCCGTGACCAGTGCATCAATTTCACCGGCGCGCAGGTCTTTGACAGCCCGTTCGAGCGCCTGAAAAGCGCATTTGCCACCCAAGTCTGTTGGTTTGCCAAGGGTGATATTCACATTGTCGGGCCAGCAATTGATGATATTGATCCGGTCGGGCAGCGCTTCTGAAGCGGACTGTACAGAATGGAACTGGATATTTTCCTGCGTAATAATATTTTTATGATAAGCCACCACTTTGGTACTGCCGTAAATGATGGTGGTATACGCAGGCGCCGCATTTTTAATGGCTATGGCTTTCAGAATCACTTCCAGACCGATGCCATTGATATCGCCGCAGGATATGCCAATCGTAATGTTGTTCATTTTGATGCTTTTGCTGCGCAGGTAATGCTGAAAACAAGTGGCACACCTCACGTAATTGGTTGATTTTCAATATTCAGATGCAGGTGTAATGCTGCTTGCGCACGAGCTGTTACGCGTATTGTTTTTTCAAAAAATCGTATAAAAGTCGCACGCCAACGCCCGTTCCGTCCTTCGTCCGGTAACCGTTGGCGATGCGAAGATAGGCAGGCCCGGCGATGTCCAAATGCAACCACGGATATTCCCCCGTGAAATGTTCCAGAAATTTTCCGGCAGTGATCATGGCAGCATTAGGCGTACCGAGGTTTTTCAGGTCGGCAATATTACTTTTTAGTTCCTCATCGAACTCCTTCCACAGTGGAAATTCGACCAGCCGCTCGTAGGTTTCCCAGCCGCTGTCTTCGAGCGAGGCTTTGATTGTTTTGGATGCCGTGCCCATGTAACAGATGGCCTGGGTACCCAAAGCCCTGATGGCAGCGCCGGTCAGCGTGGCCAGGTCGAGTACCAGTTCGGGGTTATATTTTTTGGCATAATGCAGGGCGTCCGCCAGAATCAGCCGGCCTTCTGCGTCCGTATTCAGCACTTCTACGGTTGTGCCGGAGTGCATCCTGATCACATCGCCCGGCGCAAAAACGCCGGATCCGATCACGTTGTCCGTCAGCGGCAGCAGTCCGACTAAGTGAACCGGCAGCCGGTTGGCTGCCGCTGCGGCAAAAGCGCCAATGACGGCTGCAGCGCCTGCCATATCGCATTTCATATAATCCATCGCCTCCGAGGGTTTGAGGCTGAGTCCGCCGGTGTCGTACACCACACCTTTTCCGATGAGCACCACCGGTTGGGCATTTTTGGCTGTTTCGGGTTTGTATTCGAGGATACAAAACTGCGGCGGCGCTACACTCCCCTTACTGACGGCTAAAATACCGCCCATTTTGAGGGCCTCTATTTTTTCCTTGCCCAATATTTCAATATCAAAACCGAATTTTTGGGCCGTGTCCGCAGCCATTTCGGCTAACTTTGGAGCGTCGAGAAAAGAATACGGCTCATTCACGAGATCACGGGCCAGAAAAACAGCCTCCAGCAGCGCGTTCATTTCGGCAACTTTTGTTTCCGATGCGTTTTCTATTTGTATGTCGTGTAATACTTTTTCCTTTTTGTCGGGCTGGGAAAAATACTTCAGGAACTGGTAACTTCCCAAAGCCAGACCTTCGGCGAACGCCAGCGCATGATCTTCCTCGCAGGTGTTGCGCAGGGTTACGGACGAAATTTTGTATTGTCGAAGCTCCCGCAGGATGGCATTGCCGGCAATGCGCGCGCTTTCGGCAGTTGCGGCGGGCGTTTGCTCTTTTTTGAGCAGTCGTACCAGGACGGAGGCGTCCGGTCGCGGGAAGAAAAATGCGTGAGTATCCTGTTCGGCGGCTTGCCGTAAAAAAGCCATTTCATCCGTGGAAAGCACGGGGCTGAGCTGATCGAGGGATGCTTTGTCGGACAAAAAGATTAGCGTGCCGGATGATGCTCCATAAGGAATGGCTGTGAGTTGTACACGTTTCACAGTAAGAATCAGATTGGGTCGAATGATAAGTGAGACGCAAGATTCCTGTGCAGGAAAAAATGCGTGTAAAAGGCCGCGAAGATAAGCTTTTTTGAGGGGAATCGGTAAAAAAAAGAGAGGCGACCC
>JAYSZC010000804.1:0-3166 GCA_043738235.1 Lewinellaceae bacterium
TCAACCTCATCAACCTTATAAACCTCATCAACCCTTATAAACCCTCATCAACCCAAAAAAATCTCCACAATTGCCGTTTTTTGTACTTGAATCCCGGCAGCCGGAGCAGGACTTTTGTATCATCAAAAAAATCTTCTGTTTCCCATTATTAACTCAACAGCATTATGGCAACGCAACGAATTAAAAAATTACACATACTGGCCCTGCTGGTCACCGGACTTCTGTTTGGCACGGGACTAGATGCACAAGGATGGAGTTTTCAAGGTGGAATCGGCTGGCCGCCGACCTGGGCAGGAGTTGCCAATGGAGACGGCAACTACATCACCGGCGTTTATCAGTTTAACGATGGCCACTACGGTGGCACCATGAACATGGCTGATAATAATGCCGATTATGCTTTCGTCTGGGTTGACAAAAACACCGTCTCTCAGCACTACAGCAGCAGCACAGCCTTCATTAGTGAAGGAAGTGAATACAACCATTTCAGTCGCAGCAGTTTGGTGCTTTCCAATGATGACATATTGGTATTGGAAGAAAAGATCCGCGTCACGGGAGGCGATCGCGATCTTTACCTGAGCCTTTACCAGACCGCTAACACAAGCATTCCTTTTCCCATGTTGTGGCACAAGCCGGTATATAATGTAAATTCTCACAGGGCGTTTGCCCACTCTGTGATTCAGACGACCGACGGCGGGTTCATCGTTCTGGGCAGTGTGCAAGAGTTACCATCCAACAGCACCCGGAACGTTCTCCTGATCAAAACCGATGCCGATGGAGTGCCTTCCTGGTCAAAAATTTACGATACACCCGATCACGATTTCGGCGCCCAGATCACGGCGGCAACAGACGGCGGCTATTACATCCTGAAAACCTTACGCCCGGAATCCGACACTTTCCGAACCGAAGCACATCTGCTGAAAATAGACGCTACTGGCACCCAACAGTGGGAAGTAAATCTGACCGGTACCGGAAATGACCAGCCCTTCGATATGGTGGCTACGCAGGACGGTGGCCTGGCTATTACCGGTATCAATAAAGCATCGGGAAGAGATGCTTACCTGCTGAAAACGGATGCCAGTGGCGCTGTTCTCTGGCGCAGGGACTATATCATGCCAGATCGGGGAACGGAAGGCCGCAGTGTTGTGGAAGACCAGAACGGCGATCTCGTGATCGTCGCCAACCTAATCGACAGCACAACCTTGAAAAAAGATATTCTGTTGATGAAATCGGATGCTACGGGTCTGCCGCTGTGGGAGCGCAAATTTGGTAGCAGTAACAATGCGGATGCCGTATATGATCTGATCAATACCGCTGACGGCGGCTACCTGTTCGGTGGTTCTACCGATTCAGACTCCTGGCCGATGGGAATCATGATCAAAACCGACGTAAACGGTATCATCAAAGCCGGCAGAATCACCGGCAATGTCATGCGCGACCTGGATGTGGATTGCTCCGTCACACCCGGAGATGCGCCGCTTGAAAACTGGGTAGTGCAGGCCTTCCGCGACAGCACCAAAGTATTCTTTAGTACTACAGACAGTCTTGGAAACTATACAATCCCCTGTGATACAGGCGATTATATTGTCAGAGTGATTCCTACATCCGTTTACTGGAACGTCTGCATTCAGGACGTAGCGGTGCATGTCGGTTATCAGGATACGGTACAGGTAGACTTTTCGGTAGATGCTAACACGGATTGCCCTTACCTAACGATAGAACACGGGAACACCGTTGTTCGGCCCTGCGATACCACCACGTTTATCGTGCGTTACTGCAACAATGGTCCGAGTACGGCAGCCAACGCTTCTTTCCAGATTGAACTGGACGAGGTATTTACGTTCCTGTACGGAGATGTTCCGCCTTCTGCGCAGAACGGCAACCTGCTCACTTTTCCGTTGGGTGATATTCCTTCCGGGGAATGCGGGGAATTCCGCTTATCCGTATTCGTGGATTGTTCGGCGCCTATGGGGCATGTTGCCTGTTCGGAGGCCCATATTTTCCCCGACAGCCTCTGTACGCCACCCGATCCGGCCTGGTCCGGAGCACTGATACAGGTGGAAAACACCTGCGATGGCGATTCGGTCCGCTTTATTTTGAAAAATACCGGCGCACAGGACATGCCTGCCGCCCTGGAATACATCATCATTGAAGATGCCGTACTGCTGATGGGTGATGAATTCCAGTTGCAATCTTTGGAAGAACGGCATATCGTCCTGCCCGCTACAGGTTCGACCTATCACCTGATTGCCGAACAGGAACCGTTTGCGCCGGGCAGCCCGCTTCAATTTGCGTTCGTGGAAGGCTGTAATACGAATCCTTCGGGTGCAACAAGCACGGGTTTTGCCAATCAATTCCCGGATAATGACGCTGATCCTTTCATTTCCAGCAATTGCACGATCGTTTTTACGAGTTTCGACCCCAACGACAAACAGGCGATCCCGACCGGTTTCGGCCCCGAACACAACATTTTTGCCAATACCGACCTGGAATACACGATTCGTTTTCAAAATACCGGCAACGACACGGCTTTCCGGGTAGTGCTGTTGGACACGCTGTCCCGCTTCCTCGATCCGGCAAGTATCCAGCCGGGAGCTTCCAGCCATCCGTATGAATATACTGTGGAAGGAAATGGTGTGCTGCGTTTTACCTTCCAGAACATCCTGCTACCCGACAGCACGACAAACCCGGACGGATCGCAGGGTTTCGTGAACTTCCGTATCCGTCAGCAGCCGGACAATCCGGTGGGTACGGTCATCGAGAACAATGCCGATATCTATTTCGACTTTAATAAGCCGGTGCGCACAAATACGGTGTTCCATACGATCCATGAATCGCTGTTCGATGTGATCAGCACCACCACGGTAGACCCGGAAATAAAAATGGAAGTGGAAACGTATCCGAATCCGTTCTCGGAACAATTGCGGATAAAACTAAGCGGTACAACGCTGCCGAATACAACTTTCCAACTGTACAACATGACCGGCCAACTGTTGCGCACACTGCAACTAAACGAAAACCAGGCGCTGCTGCAACGCGAAGGGCTGGATGCAGGGCTTTACTTCTTTACGGTAAAATCAGGTCAGAAATTGCTGGGAACAGGGAAAGTGGTAGTGAAATAGTTATTGGTTATCTGTTATTAGTTATTAGTGGTGGTAGGGGACCATCT
>JAYSZC010000805.1:0-8122 GCA_043738235.1 Lewinellaceae bacterium
CATAGATCAGGGCATTCATTTGATCCTCCAGGTCGGTCGAATCAAAGGCTTCCTCTTCCGTTTTCATCCGCCCGTCATCATACCTGATTTTTGAGCCGTCCTTCCAGATAACGTGGTTGTCTTTATATCCTTTCAGGTGGTTCGGATAAGCTGCCAACAGGCGTTGGATACCGGGCGGAACAGGGGCTGCATGTTGTGCATAGCCGTATAAACAATTGAAAAATAAAAGAATAAATAAAAAAAAGCGCATGTTTGGACGTTCAAAATGAGTCGCAAAGATAGGCCCTTGAAAGGTTCGGAGCAGAAATGAAACAAAAATTGCATCGTTAAACAACTAAACATATGTTTGTAGTCAAAACTGAAATGGCATCTGAGATGGGCATCGAGATGTTAACGGAGCAACAATACCGGGAGTTACAGGAACTTGGACATTTCGATACCAAAACATCGAGCTGGATCAAAACACCAACTGATATCAGAAAACTCGGTGGCGCCCTTTTCGCCGATTACCGCTACGGCAATGTCTTCGTGTACCACAACGGCGCAGAATCTTATTATGCCGCCAGGGGGTTCCGTGGCGCACTCAGGGTCTGAGTATTACATAGATAGCAAAACAGGGAGCTCAATCGATGATCACTTTTTCACAAAGTCGAGACTCAAGGTGCCGACGCTCAAAGGCGATTGATATACGATACGGCCTTGCCAACATCCAGTCTATTCTCCTGATCCGCCGCCTTTTACCTTTGCCACTTCCGCTTTAAGTTGCTCAAAACCAGTCAGTAGCGCGTTGATTTGCGCTTGCTGCGCCTCCATTCGGTTTTTCAGGTTGCTGATCTCCGCCTGTTGGGTCTTGACCGCGTTGATCAATACGTAAGTGAATGCGGAAGGGTCCACGCTCAGGTAGGTTTGACCCGCTTCCGGCCCTTCCGTGACCGGCGTTTCCGTCACCATAAAGGGGGCTGCCTCCTGCAGTTCCTGCGCAATGACGCCTACGTATTCCGGCAGGTTCGACATGCCCAATTTGCCATTGTAGTGGAAAGTGACGGGATTGATCTTGCCCAGCAGGTCGATGCCCGTGCTGAACGGGGCAATCTTTTCCTTGAGGCGACGATCGGAAAAAGAAGACCAGGATCCGCCGCCGGTTTTGTACGCCGTACCCTGCACGTTCAGCAAACCGCTTGCGGTAGCCACATCGCCAATATTGACCTTGCCGCCACCGGCAGCCAGGACCACATTGCCCGATGAGTTGTTGTTTAAATAAAGTCCATCGGAGGACGCATCAATTTCATTGCCATCTAGCGTTAAGGTTTGACTGCCGCTTTCGATCCGTACCGCCGCGTTACTGCCATTATTTTCGGCGCCCACTACCCGGAGCGAAGCTCCCTGGTCGTCCAGACTTGTGGTTCCGGCGATGATGTATTCACTCGAATGCATTTTATTAAGGTAGCCGGCTGCCCAGCGCCTGTCATTACGTCCGACCCAATAAGTGTCAATTACGTCGGGAACTATGCCTCCTACTACATCCATTGAACCGACTCCACCATAATAAATACCAGCCGAGGCAAAATTAATGCCCGAACACCGTACGTTACCCGACACATATAGCCGGTCCGTTGCAAGTTGTGGGGCCAAAGACGTACCGATGCTGACCGTGTTATTTGTATTGTGGAGCACAAGTGTGTTGTCGCCCGAGGCTCCATTGGCTTCAAATGCTAATTTGCCATCGGAGCGCAGGGTCATGTTAAAAGCACTACTGCCATTGTGCAACGCCAATACGCCGCCGTTGATGTCCAGATTTCCGGCAGGGTTGGTGGTGCCGATGCCAACATTGTTGCCCGATTGGTAAATGATTGAATTGCCAAGGGTGGTTGCTGCGCCGAATTTGGGGATATAGCCGCCGGAGCCCGAACCGCTAATGCCGCCGGCGGTGTTGGGCGTATTGATGGTGAAATTAGGATAGCTGCCCGAAACCGTGGTGGCCCCCGTGCCGGATAAAGTAATCGGCAGGTCAGGATTGGTATTTACGATGGTATAGCCGTTTGCGGTAGGGTTCAGGCTGATCGCTGTGCCGGCGGTAACGGCAGGAATGGTCCCCGCCGCCATATCAGTTTGCGTGATGCTTCCGTTGGCGATATGGCTGCTGTTGACGCTGTTCGCGGCCAATCCGATCGGGCTGCCGGATGTGCCATCACCGGTTATCGGTAGCGTCGTAATTGCTGTCTGGGCGCCCCAGTTATCGCCGCCGCCAGGTGTGCCGGTAGCGTCTGTCGCAGGCGCCCAAGTTGTACCATTCCATTTAAGCACCTGCCCGTTGACAGGCGCTGTGGGGCTGACCGAAAACCCCTGGAGTGCATCCACCTGAGGGGAAGGATAAGTGCCGCTCAAATCGCCGCTCGCAGCGCCGTTTGGGGGTAAAGTAGTGGGTATGACGCCTGCTGCCAGGTCTTGCATTTGGATGGATTGATTGGCGATTTCGGCACCTGTCACGGCATTCGGCTTGATCTCCAGGCCATCGTTGAAGGAGCCGGTCACATCGCCGGGCACGAAACTGCTGGTTTTCAGCACATCGTCACCGCCATTCAGATCGCCCGTGTTGCTGATAGTAGCAGTGCCCGGGTCTATTGCAAGTCCATCACCCCAGATGTAGTTAATAGGATCATTGCCAGATTGTTCCGCATACAGCGCGTATGGAACGGAAAGCAGTTGGCTGGAAGCAAATTGTTCCGAACTCTCAAAAGCGCCGTCCCCGTTTATGTCCACGGCCACAGCCAGGAAATAACTGTGGTTTTTCCAGTCCAAAACATCAAAATTGAAAGGCAATGTTTCCGAAGCCGCGCCGTCGCCGACAATAGCGCTCAGCACGCCGTGTTGTGATACAGTGACAGTATGCTCCTCTCCATATTTGATGTTCACAGGGCCATTCTCCGTGAGGGTGAATTGGATTTTAAGCGAAGTGTTCGCAGAAAACAGCGTACCATCCGCCTTTCGGGGCACCGCCTGGTAATTGAATTTTTTGGGGGCTCCGACCTGGGCGAATGCCGACGTGAAGGCAATAAAAAGCAGGAAAAGGGTTAAAAAGTGCCTCATTATCAGTCAATTAAAAGGATGGTAAAGGTTTTGAGCGTTTTGCCCGCAGGATCCGCAGCGTACAGGAAATAAGTGCCTGCCGCCAGTTCGCGCACATCGAAAGTCGCTGAAAGGATAACATCATTGATGGGGATCACTAGCCGTCCGTGCGTATCAAACAAACTGACGTTCACAGGCATATCCGTTTCCATTTTCAGAAAATCGGTAGTTGGATTGGGGTAAACACTCAAGGCGAAGCCGGTGTCTTCGGGGTCGATACTCGGGACGCTCTCCCACACGACGATCTGGTGAAATCCTTGCGGAAGAATGTTGTTGTCGCTTTGAGATTCGGCAACCATCATTTCCCCAACGGTAAAATGCAGGGTGCCGCCCTCGCTGTTGGCAAGTACCGATCCCGCAGCGCCAACGACCTGTAACTCCATCGCTTGCTGAGCGCTTAGTGCCGTAAACGAGCGGAGCAATACCCACCAAAGAATGATGACAACTCGGTATCTTTTCATAAAAAGATGATTTTAAGGGGTTGTGTCAAAAGTCAGATGTTTAAAAACCTGGCCAAAGAATACCAAATAAAGTTTTGGTTGGGTGCTGAATTTGACAAATTTTTGAAAGTTGTCAAATTTTCACATTGCCTTTGGCAAACATAATTTGGCGCGAAAAAACATTTTTTTTCGCTTTAGACTTTTGACACAACCCCATTTCGTGGCAAAGAAGGTTGTTTTAGTCGATTTGTGGCGGCTGAACCTGTACGAAATAGCCATACAAATCCATGGCGTACCCCACCTTGTTCATCTCCCCGTCTTTATCCCGAACGGAGATGTCCACTTGAAAACCTCTCAAGGCTTTCACTGAAACAGGATTAGCCTCTGCTGTTTCATAATCGTTACGAACGATTTTCCAGTCGTCCACTTCCCAGCCGGCATTCACAGCCGTACCCGCGTTGAAAATGGATGGGAAAGATGCGTAAACCGTCCATTGCAGCGGAATAAACTTGTAACCACCAGAATTTGGATCAACAGGAGGCAACAGGTTCATTACCCTTTCCATAATTTTATCCATTCGCATGGACTCGTCGCTAATAGTAAGTACTTCTTTATGCCATTCCCCATTAGCCAGTCCTTTAAAATCTTCCAGGACGGCTACGCCGGAAAAAGAGACCTTAAAATTTAGGTTGGAGGGGGAGTTCCAAAACCTGGGTGCGGGAAGCACCATAAAATGTGTCGATTGCAGATTGGTGGTTGTCATTTAATTCAATTGATTTTGGATGAGATGGTCCCGTTTAAGTTTTAAGCGTGGACAAAATCAGGTGGTTAAAATTGTACAGTCAAAAGTGGCCGCTTCGCCCTTCTGATTCCTTGTACTCCCTTTCCAAAACCTTGAATTATTGTTCCAAATGCCTTCGTTTGCGCCATGCGCCGGGTGTTTGGCCGAATGCTTCCCCGAAACACCGTGTAAACCAGGCGGGGTCGGAGAAGCCGGTCCGGAACGAAATTTCCGCCATCGTCAGGTCGGTCGTTTCCAGCAATTGCACGGCGTGCGTCAGGCGGCGCGAGCGGATAAAGTGCGAGGCCGATTGCCCGCTCAAAGCGGTGAGTTTGCGGTGGAGATTCGTCCGGCTCATGGTAAGTTCCTGGCACAACCGGCCAATATCATACGATTCGTCGTTTAAATGAGCATCTATGCTTGCCCAGGCTCGGCGCAGAAATTCACTTTCTTTCTCGACCAAATGCGCGAAATCGTTTTGAAGCGGCTTTGCGGGCATTTGCTGGAAATAAGTCCGCAAGCGGCGACGGCTTTCCTGCACCGCGTACAAGGTGGCAACAAGTTCCCGTTGGTCGAATGGTTTGATCAACCAGGCATCGGCCCCGTGTTGCAGCCCCTCTATTTTGTCTCCGGTGGTTGCAAGGGCTGTGAGCATCACCACCGGAATGTGGCTGGTACGCAGGTCGTTTTTCAGGGTTTGGCAAAATTCCAACCCATCCATTCCGGGCATCATCACATCGCTGAGCACGATGTCGGGTAAATGCTCGAATGCCTTTTCCAAGCCATCAATACCGTTTTTTGCGTTGATTAACTGGTATTCCCGCCCCAGCAATCCGGACAAATAGGCTGACAGATCGGCGTTGTCTTCCACTAAAAGCAAGAGCGGTTTTTCGGACTGGAGGGCTGCCGGACTTTCCGAAAGCGCTTCCGGCTGCACGTTTATTTCCGGGTCAGGGGCGTTCAATAGCGCCCGAACGGGTAAACGCAGCCTGAATACACTTCCCTGTCCGCCACCGCTTTCCACCTGAATTTCACCCTCCATCAGCGCGATCAATTCTTTTACCAAAGCCAGGCCGATGCCCGTACCTTCTTCCTGTCCGGCGCCGTTTTCCGCCCGGTAAAAACGGTCGAAGAGTTGGGGTTGTTTTTCCGTCGGGATGCCGATACCGTTGTCGCGGACTTCAATTTCCAGTATCGCCGCTTCCCCGTTCTGGAGCGTTACCAGCGCTTCGTGCCCGATGACCGCCGCCCGCACTTCAATCGCTCCGCCTTCCGGTGTGTATTTCAAGGCATTGCCGATCAGATTGGCCAAAATCTGTTGGAACCTCGCAGGGTCGAACGCCGTCACAAAATGATCAGGCTGGTTTTTTACGGATAAATGCTGGTTTTTTCCTACAGCCAAAGAGCCGAACGATTCAGTTACAACTTTGATAAACTGCATAACATCGCCAGGTTCGGGTTGGAGTTGCAGGGCGCCGGATTCTATTTTGGACAGGTCGAGTAGCTGATTAACGAGGCCCAGCAGATTTTGCCCGTTGCGCTCCACCAGACGCCCTGCCTCGCGGGCTTCGGCATCGGGATTTTCACGCAGCGATTGGGCCATGCCGAGCAGCATGGTGAGCGGCGTGCGAAATTCGTGGGTAATATTGGCATAGAAGCGGTTTTTAAACGCCTCTACTTCCTCGCGGCGGGCCAGTTGTTCGTTTTCCCGGACCTGGGCGATGTGCTCCGCTTGCAGGCGGATGTATGCTTCCCGGAAAAGCCGGCTGCGATAAATGAACGCCGCTGCGAATACCAATACTTCTGTCAGTGTCCCGAAAGCGCCAGCATAAGAGGAGAAGGGGGAAAGCAGAAACATGGAGGTCACTTCGCCCATCAGGGCGCAGATGGTTCCCAGAAATACCAGATGCGCCAGTATGCTGCGTTCCCGCCAAAGTAAGGAGAGTACGACCAGGGAAAAAGCAGCAAAAACGCCCCGATAACCCATATACAACAACCAACTCTCGTGTTGTAAATTAAAGGTCAACAATAGCAATTCCGTCAAACAAACCAGCAGGCTAAAACGCAGCACAAACTGCCGTACCCACTCCATAAATCCGGGACTTTCACCACCTTGTTTTAGAAAATGATAAACAAAAAGCGTGTACGTACAATAATGTGCAGCCGTGTGGAATACTTTGGTCCAGGACCAGGGGGCGAGGTACATGGTGACGGAAAACTGCGGATTCCACTCTTCGATCAGGCGCCAATTCACAAATAACAATGAAAGCAGGTAACAGCCGTACCAGAATAGCGCGGCATCGCGCTGTTGTGCATACTGTGCAAAAACAAAAATCATGATGATCCCGACCGCTCCCAGGAAAAAACTGTGCACCAGGTTGGGGTGTAGCGCATCTTGCTGATGCAAGGCCACGTACGTTTGTGGTGTTGAAAAGCGCGGCGCCAGGTAACGCGACGGCTTGATCAGGCTGCGTTTGAGCAGCAGGGTATCCCGCTGATGGGGCTGTATTTCATACGTCTGCCCATAAGACAAAGGGGCAGTCAATAAGCCCAGCCGGTCACGGGCGGGAAAAGGGTTGGGCGCTCCAATTACCTGCAACGCAGCCGATCCGTTTTTCACCCAAATGGTATCCTGTCCGGCTATTTCCACCACAAACCGGAGGGTGTCGGGCGATGGATTGTCTACCACAAACGCCAACCAGTAAGCCCAATGACCGAAAGACAAGTAACCCGGCAGGCTTACTTGATCCAGTGCCGAAAACCTGCCTTGCTCCAGCGCTGCCCATGCTTGCGAAAAGGGCATGGCTGCGCGCTCGTCCATCAGCATCAGGACCCCGGGCTGCCATTTTAAATGCAGGTCGTCTTTGGGCAAAGCATGGACAGGCAGAGCGTCCTGTGCTTGCACATAGATGGGACAGATGAAAAGCAGGTCCAAAACGAGTATCTTCATACACCTGATATCAAACATGGGAAAAATTGGTTACATGTATCGAATCTCAATACGGCCGGAATAAAATGTATACCAACAAAAAATGGGGACAATATAAAAAGCCCGCCTGATGATTTGGAAATTTAAAACAGGAACTTATATTTACACGGCTAAACTTTCTATCCATGAAGCCTTGTCGCCATGATTGGTCGCTTTATGGGAATTGAATTTGTACTAAACTTTACCAACCCAGATATCCACATGAAAAACGCAATGTTATTGTTACTCATTCCGCTGGGTTTGAACGCTGGTGTGATTTGTGTTGACGACAACAACCTTTCCGCCACACAAAACGGCAGCAGCCAGTATCCTTACAAGGTTTTACAAACAGCCATCGAACAGGCAGTGGATTTCGACACCATCAAAGTGGCTGCCGGCAATTACGGTGGCATCGAAAACCTGGGAAAACCCTTGTTTATCTTAGGCGGTTATACGGGCGCCGCTACTTCCGGTTACAATGCCGGATCTGGTGGAAATTTTTCAAACCGGACCGCCGACGCCGGATTAACCGTTATCAGTGCTGGGATAGGCGGTATCGGTATAAACCTGACACGGTTCGATTTCAATCCGTTCCGGTTCTGGATCGATAATTTTACCGTGCGCAATAACATGAAAGGCATTGTTTGCGATGTGCTGGTGTCCTGGCCACATGTGGACAATTTGACCATCTCCAACTGCATTGTTGAAAACAACGGGCAAATCGGAACAACATCGCTCGGCGGTGGAATTATAGTGGTTGGAAACCACCATCGGATACTCCACAATACCATCCGCAACAACCGCGGC
>JAYSZC010000806.1:0-3159 GCA_043738235.1 Lewinellaceae bacterium
AGTGACCAACGAAACCCTTTCCTATGCCACCGTGCAGTTCCCCGAAGCCAATCGGGGCGCCCGGACCGATATCGATGGTAATTTCAGCATCGAAGCCCAGGAAAACGTCACGAAATTGCGCATTTCCTATGTGGGATATATTACCCAGACACTTGCTATCAAAGCCGGCGAACACAATGAAATCAAGGTAATGATGTCCGATGATGTCGTCAGTTTGAAGGAGGTTGAAGTACGGCCCGACAAATACAAACGTAAAAACCCCGCCGTAGACCTGATTGGCGAAGTGTTTGCCCACAAAGACCAAAACCGCAAGGAAGGGCTGGAGTACTATAACTACGAAGCCTACGAGAAACTACAGTTGGACATCAATAACCTGACGGATAAATTCCGCAACCGGCGGGTATTGCGCAAGTTTCAATTCATCTTTGAAAACGTCGATACCAATCAGGTGAATCAGAAAGTGTCGCTGCCGGTCTACCTGCGGGAGCGCCTGCTGAACGTGTACTACCGGAAAAATCCCAGATCGGAAAAAGAATACGTCACGGGCGAACAACAGGCTGGCCTGGAAGGCTATCTGGATGGTGACGGTATATCTTCCTATCTGAACAACCTCTACCAGAATGTAGATATTTACGACGCCAACATCAGCCTGCTGTCGACGCAGTTTGTCGGGCCTTTGTCGGGCCTTGCGCCGGCCATGTACCGCTTCTACATCATGGATACCATCGAGTACCAGGGCAGCCGCGTCGTCGACATCTTTTTTGCGCCGCGCAACAAAAGCGACCTGGCCTTCATGGGCAATATGCTGGTATCCCTCGATTCAAGTTATGCCGTGCGCAAAGTACAAATGGGCATCTCGAAAGACATCAACCTCAACTGGGTGTCCGACCTCCAAATCGAACAGGAATTCGACTTTTTCGGAACAGGCAAAAACCGCCGCCTGATGCTGGTAAAAGACGAAATTTTGATGAATTTCCAGATCATCAAATCCGAAAAAGGCCGAAGTATCCTTGGCCGGAAGTCTGTCTCTTACCGAAACTACCAGCTCAATCAGATACTGCCCGACAGCCTGTTCCGCAACCAGGTCACGACCGTTATGGATGAAACGTCCACCCGGCGCAGCGCCGGTTTCTGGGCGGAAAACCGCCATGCGCCGCTATCCAGGCGGGAACTGGGTATTTACAAAATGGTGGATAGCATCCAGAACGTCCCCGCATTCCGAAGGGCTTCCGATATCGCCGTATTGTTGCTGGCCGGTTATAAAAGTATCGGGTGGTTCGATCTGGGGCCTGTCAACACTTTTTACAGTTTTAATGATGTAGAGGGTTTTCGACTGCGGGCAGGCGGGCGCACCAACCACAAATTAGCCAAAAACATGTTCTTCGACTGGTATGGCGCGTACGGATTCAAGGATGAAAAATGGAAATATTACGGCGGCCTGACCTACGCTTTTGAAAACAAAAAACCGCTCAGTTATCCGATGAACCAGGTGACTTTGTCGTACCAGAATGAAATACAGATACCGGGCGAGGACTTGCAATTCGTGCAGGAAGACAATTTCCTGTTGTCGTTCAAACGTGGCATCAACGACAAAATGATCTATAACCGCGCCTTTCAATTGGACTATGTGCGGGAATTGCGCAAAGGGCTGAGTTATACCCTCTCGGCACACCGCGTAGGACAGTCGCCGGCTGGAAACCTCCTGTTCGATTACAGCGACTCCACCGACGGCTCTACCCAATACTTAGATGAAATTGTATCCACCCATTTTGGTTTTTCCATTCGTTATGCGCCCAATGAAAAGTTTTACCAGGGAAAAACGTACCGGATACCCATTCTGAATAAATACCCGATTATTCAAGTCAACCTCAAGGCCGGCGTCAACCTGCTCGGCGGCACTTACACGTATCAATTAATCACGGCGCGCGTGTCCAAAATATTCTATATGGCGCCTTTCGGTTATTCGGACTGGACGCTGGAAGGCGGACGGCTGCTCGGCACGGTACCCTACCCTTTACTGGAAATTCACCGCGCCAACCAAACCTACTCTTACCAATTGCAGGCCTATAACCTGATGAATTTTATGGAATTTGCCAGCGATAAATACGTGGGACTGAATATTCAACACAACTTCGGCGGTTTTTTCTTCAATAAAATTCCGCTCCTGCGCCGCCTGAAATGGCGCGAAGTGGCCAGTTTTAAAGGGCTGTACGGCGGATTGGATGAAAAAAACCGCCCCACCGAAACAAACGGCTTGCTGCGTTTTCCGGTCGATGAACAGGGGCGAACCGTCACCCAGACGCTCGAAAATCGGCCGTATATCGAAGCCAGTGTCGGCATTGCCAATATTTTCAAACTTTTCCGGGTCGACTATGTGCGCCGGATGACGTACACCGATCTATCCAATGTAAGCAAATGGGGCATTCGGGCGCGATTTAAACTGGACTTTTGATGTGTGTATAGTTTTTCGTGTATGGTGTTTAGTGTTTAGGCCGCTCCGCCTTTGGCAACCGTGCGTGTTTTGGCCAAATTACACATAGTCCAAACTACCCACGGTTGCCAAAGGCGGAGCACCCTAATACACAGTCACTTAAATTATTCAAGTATTGGAATGGGGTTAAAACCCCTGACATCGACCTTTTTACGTTCCCCCGGCTGAAGCCGGAGGTTATTGAAAAAAGAAGTACAATGAGCAATGTTTTGGATAAATCGACCTTGAAATAGCCATGATTAATAACCGGCGGCTTCAGCCGGCGGCAATTGGCGCCAACCATCCGGGGTTTTAACCCCACAACTTTATGGTGAACGTGAATTTCAAAAACTTAAGTGACTGAATACTAAACACCATACACGAAACACCAAACACCTTTAAGCGCAAATCATTAACATTTTCAGATTCCCAAGAAAAATTTTTAAAAGCGTATTTTCAAAGAACATTATACTTGATAAGGCTATTTTTTTTCGATTTCTTTCTGAATGTAAAAATTGAATACATTTTGACAATATACTGATTTGTAGAATTTCATTCTACACTTGCATAAATACGAGAAATAAAAAATAAATTTGCCTTCCAAAGACAAACAATTAAAGCGAATCATGCCCATTCGTTGTATGTCTGACGGCCCTCACCACCTGCGTCTGAATAATTCCTTTTTAGAC
>JAYSZC010000807.1:0-1289 GCA_043738235.1 Lewinellaceae bacterium
TGCGGTACAACTTTGATAAAAACCGCAATATCCGCTTCAATTATCGCAGCAGCACCCAACTGCCTTCCGTAGATCAACTGCAAAATGTGGTGAACAACAGCAATCCGCTGCAACTCACAGCCGGCAATCCGAACCTTGTACAGGCGGAACAGCACAACCTGTTTATGCGTTTCCAATCGACCAATACGGCCAAGTCTACTACACTATTTTTTATGGCAGGCGGTAGCCTGACGGGCGATTACATCGGTAGAAGCACGTTTTTGGCCAGCAGCGACAACCCGATTTTCCAGGACCTCGATGTGCAACCCGGCGCGCAATTGACGCTGCCCGTCAACCTGGACGGCTACCGCAATGCACGGAGTTTCTTTTCCTACGGCATACCCGTTAAACCGATCAAAAGCAACCTGAATTTTGATGCGTCTTATAATTTCGGACGGACGCCGGGTTTGGTCAATGAATTACTCAACTACAACAACACCAACTCTTTTGGCGCCGGCATAACGCTGAGCAGCAACATCAGTGAGCACCTGGATTTTTCCATTTCCACCCGTCCGGTCTGGAATAAAAGCACCAATACGCTGCAAACAGCCGCCAATACGGAATACCTGACCCAGAACTCCCGCGCCAAACTCAACTGGCAAATTGTGGAAGGTTTTGTGCTGCGCACCGACCTGACCCACACGCTGTATTCCGGTCTGTCCGACGGATTCAACCAGAATTACTGGCTCTGGAACCTGGGTATCGGCAAAAAAATATTTAAAAACGAACGCGGCGAGATCACCCTGGCTATCAATGACTTGTTGAACCAAAACCGTAATATCATGCGTACGGTCACGGAATCGTATATCGAAGATACCCGCAGCAACGCGCTGACCCGTTTCGTGATGCTGTCATTCACCTACAACCTGCGCAATTTTAATAGTGGAAAAGCGGCACAAACGCCTGCAAGGGGCACTGAAATGAGGCCGGGAATGTGGGGGCCGCCGGATGGGCCGAGGGGGTGAAGGGTAGGGATGAGGATTGAGGGATGATGAATGTCCGAGCGTGATGTCCACATTTTCCAGTAACTCAATGCTTTAAGTTACTACCTCAAACCATCAAACCCTTTACCCGCCGAAGCCTTTTTAACCGCCATAGCTCACGGGCGAAGGAGGTAAGGCGAAGGAGGGTCAAACCATCAAACCCCAACAAAATCTGCCACCGCCTTCGCCCAGGCAGGCGAATCATTCAGGCTCGGCACCAAATCCAGGTGTTCGCCGCCCCATTTTTCAAAATCTTCTTTGTATTCG
>JAYSZC010000808.1:0-3154 GCA_043738235.1 Lewinellaceae bacterium
GAGTGGCATCTCGTTAGAAGAACGAACTCAATATTCTCCTAACGAAATGCCACTCACAACTCACAACTCACAACTCACAACTCACGTATTCAGGCTCATCTTGAGTTTTTTCTCCACTTCTTCCACCGTATCCTTAAAGATCATATCCGTATCCATCATATCTTGAACGGCTTTGCAGGAATAAATGACGGTACTGTGGTCGCGGCCGCCAAATTGCTCCCCGATAGATTTCAGGGATTTATTGGTTAGTTTTTTGGCGAGGTACATGGAGAGTTGCCGGGCGATCACGATGTTGCGTTTGCGGGTTTCGTGGTGCAGTTTGTCAACGGGCACTTTGAAGTGTTCGGCAACCAGTTGCTGAATGAACTCCACCGTGATTTCTTTATTGATGGTCGTCACAAAGTTGCGTATCACTTCTTTGGCCAGATCCATGTCCACATCGCGGCGGATCAGCGTACTTTGTGCCAGCAGTGATACCATGACGCCTTCGAGTTCGCGGATGTTGTTTTTGATATTGTAGCAGATGAATTCGAGTACGTCGCTTGGGATGTCCACGCCTTCATCTTCCATTTTCGATTCCAGGATCGCCATACGCGTTTCCAGGTCGGGCGCCTGCAAGTCGGCGCTGAGGCCCCATTTGAAACGGGAAATCAGGCGGTCTTCCATACCTTCCAGGTCTTTCGGCGCGCGGTCGGAAGTCAGAATGATTTGTTTGCCGTTCTGGTGTAACTGGTTGAATATGTGGAAGAAAATTTCCTGCGTTTTTTGTTTGCCCGACAAAAACTGAATATCGTCGATAATGAGCACGTCAATCATCTGGTAGAAATTGACAAAGTCATTGACCGAGTTGTTTTTAATGGCCTGTATGATCTGGTTGGTAAATTTTTCGGAAGACACGTAGAGGACGGCTTTCGACTCCATTTTGCTGACAACCTCATTGCCGATGGCCTGTGCAAGGTGTGTTTTGCCCAAACCCACATCCCCGAAAATAACTAAGGGATTGAAAGCCGTACCACCCGGTTTTTTGGCAATAGCCAGACCGGCATTGCGGGCAAGGCGGTTGCAGTCGCCTTCGATAAAATTATCGAACACGTAATTGACATTGAGTTGCGGATCCACTTTGATCCGTTTGATGCCCGGGATGATGAACGGATTTTTAATCATTTCCGCATCAAAAACACCCGGCACCGGCGCATTGTCTTTTTCGGATGAAGGTTTTGCATCCATTCTTGAGTGGCCATTTTTGGCAGATTCCTGTGTCCCCTGTTCGGGTATGTGGTACAGCAAGCGGCCGCGATCGCCCAGTTCCTGGCGAATACTCTTTTTCAGGAGCTGCACATAGTGTTCTTCGAGCCACTCGAAGAAAAATTTATTCGGCACCTGAATCGTGAGTACATCATTATCCAAATGTACCGGTTTGATCGGTTCAAACCAGGTTTTAAAACTTTGTGTACTCACATTTTTTTTGATAGTATGCAGACAATGATCCCATACCATCCGGCTGTCTCTTGTCATACCAGATCGAACATTTGGAGAAAGGCTAACCCAGACTTAGCTTTGAATTTTTTGATCCTGCTTGGTCGAAACAGGGTGACAAAGATTGCTAAACTATTTGGAAGGTCGGTGTATTTTTTATTTTTTTCGACCAAAAAATTTTGAAAGTATTTTTAAAAACATTTGTTTTAAAAAACGTCCATTTTTCAAACCGCTCAAACTGCACGTTATAATTTGTATAATATTGGCATTTTGAAACTGCTGATAATTATAATATAAAATTTCTTGAAAATAAAGAAATTAAATAGGATAATGCGAGTTTTGAGACGTATTAAGAATAATATGGACATTTGTATAGAAACATTTGTCAGGCAAACGCCATATTACGATTTCGCGCATGTAGTTGAAATTCAACCAAAAGAGTCAATAATAAAATGTTTTAAAATGAATTTTACCCATTCTACGGAGCGGGCAGGCGCCGGACTTAAAATAACTGCCCGGCTTCCATCCGAATCGCAACAATAGCACGCTGCAATGGCGATACGGGCATATCATCTACGGCCTTTAGCAGCATAGACACCAGTTCTTCGCAGTCGCTGTCGGGAGAGAGCTGGTCTCCTGTCTGGCTGATGAATGCCAGGGTCTCATTTTTGGCCAGGGTGATAATTTGCCACAACGTGTCGGACACATATAACTGTTGTGAAGTATTATGGTCGAATTCCTGGCTGATGGCCAGCATCAGTGAGCCGCGCAAATCGCCGGTAGTCATTCCGGACATTCGAATGCGGAACAGTGTATTGGGAATACTTGCCCGGTCGCAAAGCAGGGTCAGGCGTTCGTAGGCCTGTAAGCGGAGCGGCAGGGTGGTTTTGAGCGATTCGCTGCGCTGCACGGCTTTTTCATATCGCAACCGGTCGTCGAGGTACAATTTCAACAAAAAATATGCTGTGGCAAAAACAATGAGTGAAGGAATGGTATACTTCAGTATTTCTAAAAAAATTTCCATAATGGCGATAATTGTTGCCTTTTTGTCCGGCGGGCGGCAAAGGTAGGGGGAGGCGTAAACATTTTTATAGTTGTTTTCGTTTTAGTATCCTACTTTTGCAGATAACTAAAACACACACATAAAATGGAAATGGTGCTCGATCAACCGGTAGTTTCCGCTCCGATTACTTTAACGGAGGATGCTGTCGAACAACTCAAACTTATTCGGAACAACGAAAATATCCCGGATGATTATGGTCTTCGTATAGGTGTGAAGGGCGGCGGATGCTCCGGATTCTCTTATGTTCTGGGCTTCGATGTGCCGCAGGAACAGGATGACATCTTTGAAATTAACGGTATTCGTGTGATGATGAACAAAGCGCACGCGATTTATCTGCTTGGTATGCAAGTGAATTTCGTAAATGGCCTGGATAACCGCGGATTTACGTTTGACAATCCGAATGCCACCAGCACTTGCGGCTGCGGCACGTCATTTTCCGCATAAGTAGTTATTGGTTATCAGTTATTGGTTATTAGTGTTGATAATCAAGCATTCACATTGCATTTTGCCCTTTGCAATCTTGCCCTTTTACTTAAAACCGTCAGATATACTTCCTGTAGCGGTTTCATAAAACATGGGTCATCCCTAATTTTGGCGGGAAAAGACTGATTCGCA
>JAYSZC010000809.1:0-8103 GCA_043738235.1 Lewinellaceae bacterium
GAAGATAATTGAGTTCTTTCTTTTAACGAGATGCCACTCACAACTCACTACTCACAACTCACAATTCACAGTGACCGTTACCTTCGAACTTTCATTTTAACACACTTCAATATGTTTCTAATATTAAAACACACTGAACTCAATGCATACAAGGCTTCAAGAACTTTTGTGCACGATTGTTATCAATTAACGAATCAATTACCTTCGGAAGAACGTTTTAGCATGGTCTCACAAATCAGACGTGCAGCTTTGTCTGTACATCTTAATATCTCTGAAGGAGCTTCAAGAAAATCCGCGTTGGAGAGAAAACGTTTTTTTGAGATTGCAAGAGGTTCCTGTATCGAAATAGATGCTGCCCTCGATATTGCCTCTGATCTTGGATACCTGGATCCTATCGACACTGCAAAACTTGGATCATCCATGACTTTATGTTTCAAATTGCTCAGCGGCCTTATCCATGCCGGAGAAAAATAACCCTACTCACTACTCACTATTCACTACTCACATAAATGAATTCCACCGAAATCGGCCGCCGCGGCGAATCCATCGCTGTTGAATTCCTTGAAAGCAAGGGGTACCGGGTGGCTGCACTCAATTTTAGAGCAGGCCGCGGTGAAATCGACATCATCGCCTGGGCCGGAGCGCAACTGCTCGTTTTTGTAGAAGTCAAAACCCGCGCCGGCGAGGGATTCGGCGGCCCCGAAGACGCCGTCGGCCTCAAAAAACAAGACCTGCTGGCGCGTACAGCCGGTATTTATATGGAACAAATTGATTACGACTGGGAAATACGTTTCGACATCATCGCTATCCTGATGAAAAACGAACAGGTGCTGGAAATCAGACACATCGAAGACGCCTTCTTCCCAACCTGACTCACGATTCACGACTCACCATTCACGACTCACGACTCACGATATGAACATCGGACTACTCGGATACGGCAAAATGGGCCGGGCAATCGAACAAATCGCAAGCGCCCGGGGTATGGAAATAGCCTGGCGCATCACCCGCGATAACCGGGCAACGCTCGATGAAGATTTGCTCAGACAGGCAGATGTGGTGATTGAATTCAGTCGCCCGGAAGCGGCTTTTGAAAACGTCATGCTTTGCCTGAAAGCGGGCGTACCGGTCGTATGCGGCACCACCGGCTGGAACGAACAACTTTCCGAAGCGCAGTCATATTGCCTCCAACACCAGGGCGCGCTGCTGTGGGCGTCCAATTTCAGCGTCGGCGTCAACTTGTTTTTTGCCCTCAACCGGTACCTGGCGCAACTGATGCAGCAGCGCCCCGAATACCGCCCGGCACTAACCGAAATACACCATATCCACAAATTGGACGCGCCAAGCGGCACTGCATTAACCCTTGTCAATGAACTTATTACGAACCATCACCGCACTGCCGGCTGGGTGCTGTCACCTGCCTTGCCCGGGCCGGACGAGCTACCTGTAACAGCCATCCGGGAAGGCGAAGTACCCGGAACGCATATCGTACACTGGCACTGTGAAGTGGATGAAATCACCATCGAACACCGCGCCCATTCCCGCGTGGGATTTGCCGGCGGCGCCGTGCTGGCAGCGCAGTGGATTTACGGGAAAAAGGGGTGTTACGGGATGGCGGATGTGCTGGGGATTTGAATGAGGATTTTTTCCCTCGTAGAGTGATGGAACACGGATTGAACGGATAAGACACGGATTTTTCCCTCGTAGAGTAATGGGGACGCGGATTTAACGGATTTGGCGGATGAACGCGGATTTTCCCGCTTTAGAGTTGACACGGATCAAATATGTCACTTTAAAAAAGCAGGTCAACTCTAAAGCGGGAAAATCCGCGTTCATCCGCCTAATCCGTTAAATCGTCCCCATTATTCCTACGAGGGAAAAAATCCGTGTCTAATCCTTTCAATCCGTGTGCCCTTCAATCCAAAAATCTGCTTTATACCCCACTTTTTCCAGGGCTGCAATCACCGCATTTGCTTGTACGTCTTCTCCCTGGATGGTCAACGGCTTGTCGGGTGATTGGATGTCAACCTCCCAGTTACCGGCGCCGACGGTCTCATTCAGGGCTGGAGTGACGGCGCTGACGCAGCCCATACATTTGATATTGGTTTTGAATTTCAGTTCTTTTTTCATGATTTTATTTTTTTTACTACATGGTTTTTTACCAGATAGTTCACATAGTTATACCACATAGTTCACATAGAAAAGGGGTAGACACTATTGGTGTGTATGTGAACTATCTGGTAAAACTATGTGAACTATCTGGTGAAAATCAACTCCATTTTAAACGCAAACTATTTCCCACCACGCTCACCGAACTCAGCGCCATGGCCGCTCCGGCAATCATGGGATCGAGCAGAAAACCGTTGAAAGGGTACAACACCCCCGCAGCGATGGGTATCCCGATCAAATTGTAAATAAAAGCCCAGAACAGGTTTTGCCGGATGGTGGTCACGGTGCGGCGCGACAGTCGAATGGCTGCCGGGATTTTATTCAAATCGCTGCTCATCAGGGTCATTTTGGCCACTTCCATCGCAATATCCGAACCTTTTCCCATGGCAATGCTCACATCGGCGCGGGCCAGCGCCTGGCTGTCGTTGATGCCGTCGCCCACCATGGCTACGATTTTTCCCTGCTGTTGCAGTTCCTGCACGAATGTTTCTTTGTCGGCAGGCATTACGCCCGCTTTGAAATGTTGTATGCCGACTTGTGCAGCCACGGCAGCAGCCGTTTGGGGCTTGTCGCCCGTGAGCAGATACACCTCGATGCCCATGTCGTGTAATTCCTGCACAGCAAGCGCGGAAGTAGATTTAACCGGATCGGCAATGGCTGCTACGGCCAGCACCTGGCGGTGGTCGGCAAAATAAACGAGCGTTTTGGCTTCATCAGCCCACAGACTAGCCTGCTTTTCAAGGGTTTCTGAAATGGTTAGACGATCATCCTGCATCAACGCCCAATTACCTGCCCTCACCTTTTGCCCCCGGTATTCGGCTGCGATTCCTTTCCCCGTCAGGTTTTCCACCTGGGTCAGCTCGACGGGTACGGCCTGCTCTTCGAGGTATGCTGCAATGGCATCTGCCAATGGATGCCCGGAGTTTTTTTCCAAACTATACCAGACATTTTGCCAACCGGCGGCCTCGGCGCCTTCTGTCCATTGCAATCCTTCCACTACCGGTTTTCCACTCGTGATTGTCCCGGTTTTGTCTAAAATCACCGCCTGAATGCGGTGGGCCAGTTCGAGACTTTCCGCGTCTTTGATCAGAATGCCTTGTTCGGCGCCTTTGCCCACGCCCACCATAATGGCCGTCGGCGTAGCCAGACCGAGTGCGCAGGGGCAGGCGATGACCAACACGGTTACCATAGCTAGCAGGCCCTGTGTCAGGCCGTTTTCACCGCCGAATATCCACCAAACGCCAAAAGCCAGCACCGCAATCAGCAGCACTACGGGCACAAATACCGCCGCAATGCGGTCCACTAATTTTTGTACCGGCGCTTTGGAGCCTTGCGCTTCCTGCACCATGCGGATAATTTGGGCCAGCAGGGTGTCGCCGCCCACTTTTTGGGCCGTCATTTGAAAACTTCCTTTCTGGTTGATCGTACCGGCCAGTACGCGGCTGCCGGTTTCTTTGGCTACCGGAACGGGTTCGCCGCTCAGCATACTTTCATCTACATAAGAACTGCCGGATTGCAACAGTCCGTCCACCGGCACTCTTTCACCGGGTTTGACCAGCAACACATCGCCAATGCGGACTTGTGCAAGGGGGATTTCCAGCATGTGGCCACCTGTGTGGACAATCGTAACGGTTTTGGGCTGCAAACCCATGAGTTTTTTGATGGAAGAAGATGTGTTGGCCTTTGCGCGTTCTTCGAGTAATTTTCCCAGCAAAATAAAGGCAACTACAATACCGGCGGCTTCAAACCAGACATGGGCGTGTAAACCCCTGCTATGCCAGAATTCGGGAAAAAGTGTGTTGAATACGCTAAAAATATAGGCGATACCCGTACTCAATGCCACCAGCGTATCCATGTTGGCAGAACGGTGACGGGCCTGTTTCCAGGCATTGATAAAAAACGACCTGCCAAGCCAGAGCACCAGCGGCGTGGACAAAGCCCAAAGTGCGTATTCGATATAGGGCAAGTCCATAAAAAACATGCCCAGCACAGCCAGGGGCACAGCCAAAGCAATGGCCCAAATGGTTCGCCGGCGCAGGTCTTCGTAGTGCTGCAGATGGATTTGGGCGACTTCTTCTTTTGCTTCCTCGCTGTCTGAAATGACCAGACCGTAGCCGATACCCTGAACGACTTGCTGCATGGCGGCCGGTGTAATGATATCCGGTTCATATTCCACTAATACGGTTTGCGCAGCAAAATTGACCGCAGCAGAAATAACGCCGGGCTGGTTGCCCAACATGGATTCGACACTAACGGCGCAGGCAGCGCAGGTCATATCGGTGACGGGAAATTGTTTGCGGACCATAAAATTAAATTTTTATTGTTGCAAAGTTCTGCCCGTCAATGGCCGGATATGTTACGATATATTGGCAAAGAGTTGCGAATTAATGGGAATGTACCTGATCCAGCGCTTTTCTTCGTCCGATATGGTTTTTTTTGAATGCAGAGGGGGTCATCCCGGTCACTTTTTTAAACTGACTGCTCAGATAAGCGACGCTGTTATACCCCAATCGATAGGCGATTTCAGAGAGCGTAAGTTCGTTATACACCAGCCATTCCTTTACTTTTTCGGTTTTCTGCAAAATGAAATACTGCTCCAATGTAATGCCTTCCACTTCTGAAAAAAGTTTGGAAATGCTTGAATAGTCGCGGTGAAACGCAGCACTTATATATTTGACCAGACTGAAATCATCCGGCAATTCACCCGACTGTACTTTTTCGAGCAGGAGCGTTTTTACTTTTTCAATCAGTTGGCTGCGTTGGTCGTCCAGCAATTCGAAACCTATAGCTTCCAGGTCCGTACGCAGGTTTTCCAGTTGCGCCCGCGTGAGCGGTTCAGTGAGGACTACTTCACCCAGCGAGACACTGGGTGAAGCAATCCCGTTTTGTTGCAACATTTGCTGCACAGAGAGAATGCAGCGGTGGCAAACCATATTTTTGATATAAAGATTCATTTGTATCAATGACCCGAGTGATCTTTTTCACCTTCCTTGTGTTCATGCGCACCGTGGCTTTCCGGCTGCACCACTTCGCCCGGTTTACCTGCCTCTACTTTCAACACGAAATCGGCTGTATGCACTTTGCCCTGTGTCTGAAATTGTAACCAGGCGCGATAGATACCGGGTGTTTTGAATTGCGTGTGCAGGTCGAATGTATTGCCTTCTATGCCGGGATGCACGTGCTCGTAATTTTTGTCGGCCAGGCCAACCATGACCACATGCGCTTTTGCGCCGAGGTAATTTTCAAAAGCATTTACATCCAGGGGTTTGCCGCCCTGTTTAACGGTTCCGGTAATGTGCATTTCATTGTTGGTCAACCACTTGCCGTCGGCGGTAGAAAGCGTAACCTCATAACCGTCCACTTTGACGCTTGTTCGGGGAGCGTTGTACATAACTGCTTTGGCGGGCGTTCCACTCACTGCAACGGGAATTTTTTCCACCTGATGTGTTCCGCCTGCGGGTGCATAGTCAGCAAAAAGCAGGTATTCGCCTCCTTTTGGAAAAGAATAGGTCAGATCGAGGCCGGTTCCGTTATATTCCGGGTGCTGGTGATCGAACCAGGACAAATCGCTACTCACCAAAATAAGGTGCATTTTTTTCTCGTGTACGACGTCGAGCGGCACGGCTTCACCGGGTTTTTCCACGATAGCGGGCGTAAACGTCATCTTGAGGGATTTGCCTGCAGCAGGCGCAGCGGGGTCGGAAGTGTACACCACCCTGTATGTCTTCGGATCTGCTGCATTGGGCGCTTCTACGGCTTTCAAATCCATTTTGCAGACGGGGCATTGACCCGGCTGGTCGTACAGTTTGCCCTTTTCGCAGTCCATCGGGCATTGGTATTTCACATTTTTACTATCGGCAGTGGCTGCCGGCAATTTTGACGCAGGAGCGTCGTGTTTGCAGGCAACAAAGAACAAAGCCGTCATCAGGGTCAGGCTAAAAAACAATGTGTGTTTCATGGTAAATAGTTATTAGTTATTGGTTATTTGTTATCAGTGTTCCTTACATCATTGATTGAAATACACCATTTTCAACTGGTAGGTTCCGGCGGTGACAAAACGTTCTCCTTCTTCCATACCTTTCAATACCACCGTTGAAGAGCCATTGTCTTCTCCTGTTTTCAGGTACCGCAGCGTATAGCGTTCAGCGCTTTGTTTAATAAAAACCGCAGGCATTCCGCTGATTTCGGTAATGGCGCTGTTCGGGATCGTCAGTTGGCGTTGCGTTGTTTGCCGGAAAAGTTTGATGTTTACAAACTCTCCGATTTTAAAGTCGCCGTCGGGGTTGTCCATTTCAAACAAAACTTTTTGCGATTGGTTAGTCGGGTTGATACTATTAGGCAAAGCCAGCAGTCGCACGGCACGGCTGAGGTGATCATTATTCGAGCACTCGATCTGGAATTGTTTTGCATCGCGCAAAGCATCGGCATCCTTATCATACATTTGCGCCTCGACAATCACTTTAGCCGGATTGAGTATAGTAAACATGGTTTCTCCTACTCCAATCACAGCGCCCTGTGCCAGGTTGAAAGGTTCCACGCGACCGGTAATAGGCGCTGTCAGGGGAATAAAACGGGCATTTTTTCCGCCGCTGTCCTGGTACAAACGGGTAAAAAGATCCCGGTTTTCCCTGGCTTGTTGCAGCCGGGCTGTCGCTTCATCCAGATCGCGTTTGGCGACGATATCGCTTAGGTTGTTCAGTCGGTCGTAATCTTTCTTTGCTGCGGCAAAAGCAGCATCCACGCCATTGCGTTCGCTTTGCCAGTTGATACTGGTACCCGCATCCACGCTCTGCTCCACGATGGCCAGGACTTGCCCGACTTTTACCAGTTCACCCACTTTTACCCGCACGGAGCGCAACTTGCCTGCAAAAGGCGATTGAATGGTCGCTTTCCCCATGGCTCCCGGGATAATGGTACCAAACAAGGTGATGGAGGGAGCAAAAGCATCGACACCGGATTTAGCGATGGTCACATCGAACAGGAACTGCGTTTCTTTAGGAATCAGCACGTCGGAGCCGATGTGGTTGCCCTCGGGGCCATGCGGTTCGTCGCCGTGCGCTTCGGCAGGCGGCAGGTTTTGTAAAGGGAATCCGCTGAATAACAAGGCTATGAGCACTGCGGCAGCGGCTTTTGGGCGTCGACGGGCAAAAAGGATCGTCATGACCACGCCTGCCAGGAAGGCTAGCAACATCCAGAGTACCGTCCATGCGCCGGAACCGGCCGATGATTGTTCTTCCGCGTGTTCCGCAGCAATATCTTTACCTGGCTGGATGGCCTTGAGTTGGATCAAATCCGAGCCGAGTCCGCCGCGAATGGTGACATCCAGGTCCGTTGTCAGGGTATCTGCAAAAACGGTTTTCAGCCGGTAAATGCCCGGTTCTGTGGCAATAATTTCAAAAACCTGCGCTGCATCCCGGGTAGATTTGATGCTGATTTGCAGGTCTTTGACCGGATGATTGGTGTTGATGTCACTGACAAAAAGAGTCAGTTCTGCCGGTTGACCGGGATCAAGATGGGCGTATTTCAACAACAACTCGTATTTATCCGATACGTTTTCTGTGCTGAAATAACCGGGCGTGGCAGATCTTCCACCGGTGGCCACCTCGTCGCCATGCGCCGGCAGACGGACGGTAGCCAGGAACAAGAGGTGTAGGAGAAGGAGTGTCTTTTTCATTTTTTTATTTACTTAATGGGTTGAAAATCAGGTGATGTCCGTGAGTTTTCGAGTTTTTCCGGCAAAATATCCTTTGAGCGCCCGTTCTCCGATCAGCCAGAATACGGCAGGCGTTACTACAATATCCAGCAGGGTCGAACTGATAAGACCACCCAGGATCACCACGGCCACCGGGTGCAGGATTTCCTTGCCGGAAGCCTGCGCATCGAGTGTAAGCGGCACCAGCGCAAGCCCTGCCGTTAGAGCGGTCATCAGCACCG
>JAYSZC010000810.1:0-8090 GCA_043738235.1 Lewinellaceae bacterium
GAAAAACAATACCCAAAAACCGCCGAGCCGCCAAACGGGACGTCTCTCACCCTCTCACCCTCTCACCTCTCACTTCTCACCTCTCACCTCTCACTTCTATTTCCGGCTGTAATTCGGCGATTCCCTTGTGATAATGATATTGTGCGGATGGCTTTCCGTCATGCCAGCATTGGTGATTTTGACGAATTGCGCTTTTTCCTGTAGTTCCTCTACCGTGCTTGCGCCGCAGTAGCCCATACCCGCCCGGAGTCCGCCGATGTACTGGACCATCACTTCTTGCAAGGTGCCTTTATAGGGCAGCCGCCCTTCGATGCCTTCCGGCACCAGTTTTTTAATATCGTCTTCCACATCCTGAAAATAGCGGTCTTTCGACCCCATTTCCATGGCTGCGAGGCTGCCCATACCGCGGTAGGATTTGAATTTGCGGCCATCGAAAATAATGGTTTCGCCGGGCGATTCTTCCACGCCTGCGAACAAGGAACCGGCCATGATCGTGCTGGCGCCGGCAGCCAATGCTTTTACAATATCGCCGGTATAGCGAATGCCGCCATCACCGATGATGGGTACGCCCGAACCTTTGATGGCCTGCGAGGCGTTAAAAATGGCGGACAACTGAGCAACTCCCACGCCGGCCACGATGCGGGTCGTGCAAATACTGCCCGGCCCGACACCCACTTTTACGCCATCCACTCCGGCATCCACCAAAGCGCGGGCGCCTTCGCCGGTTGCAACGTTCCCGCCGATGATCTGCAAATCCGGGTAACGGCGTTTGAGATGTCTGACGGCTTCTAGCACACCCTTGGAATGGCCGTGCGCCGTGTCCACACAAATTACATCGACGCCCACTGCTACCAGCGCGTCTACGCGGGCATCCGTATCGGTAGTGACACCGACGGCAGCGCCCACCACGAGACGGCCGAAAGAGTCTTTGCAGGCTTGCGGGAAATTCACACCTTTCATAATGTCCTTGTACGTAATCAGCCCGATGAGGTGGAAATCATCATCCACCACCGGCAATTTTTCGATTTTCAAGCGCTGCAGAATATCGCGCGCTTCCGACAGGGTGGTGCCCTTGGGAGCCGTGACGAGGTTTTTCTTCGTCATCAGGTCGCGCACTTTTCGGCTGCGGTCTGTTTCAAAACGCAAATCACGGTTGGTGAGAATACCTGCCAGCCGTCCTTTGTTATCTGTGATCGGGATGCCGCCGATGCTGTGTTTTTGCATCAAATCCAGTGCATCGGCGATCATCGCATCGGGATGCAGGGTGACGGGATCGAGGATCATGCCCGCTTCCGAACGTTTCACGGCGCGCACCTGGTCGGCCTGGTCGGCAATGCTCATGTTTTTGTGAATCATACCGATACCGCCCTGCCGTGCAATGGCAATGGCTAGGTTTTTATCTGTAACGGTATCCATGGCTGCCGAAACAACCGGCACATTCAGGCGGATCGTTCGGGTGAGCTGTGCGGAAATATCAACTTCTCTGGGAAGTACTTCGCTGTAAGCGGGGACGAGCAAAACGTCGTCGTAGGTAAGTGATTCGCCCACAAACTTGGACGATGCGGTGGTTGCAAACTTTGTTTCCATGTGCAAAGGTCGGTACTGGCAGTAAAACTTAAAAACTCCGCGCTCATTTTTTTAAAAAAACTCTGTGGACACTTCTTTTCTTTGCCGGATGCTTTCTGTCTTATCTGATCCGCATTTTATGAAACAGGCGCTCGCGGAAGCGCAAAAAGCCGCCGACGCCGGGGAGGTGCCGGTGGGTGCTGTCATCGTTTGTGACAATATGATTATCGCCCGGACGCACAACCAAACCGAGCAATTGACCGATGTAACCGCCCATGCCGAGATTCTGGCACTTACGGCGGCTTCCGGGCACCTGGGCAGCAAATACCTGCAGGAATGTACACTTTTTGTGACGTTGGAACCCTGCGTGATGTGTGCGGGTGCTTTGGCCTGGGCACAAATCGGCCGAATCGTTTACGGCGCGACCGATGAAAAACGCGGATTTATGCTGGCCGGCGGCAAACAACTGCTGCACCCGAAAACCAGGCTGGAAATGGGGATCATGGAAGCGGAGTGCGGGGCGCTGCTGAAGACGTTTTTTAGGGAGCGGCGCTGAAAAATAGGTGGCAAAACGCGCTCAAACATCACTCATCCCGAATTTTGGAAATTTGCAAAAATGACTTCGGAGAAGTCAAACGTTTGTAGATCAATTGGTTACGGAGGCGAAACGACCTCGGAGAGGTCGAACGTTCGTTTTTGTTTTGGAATCCATATGACCATGTTCGACCTCTCCGAGGTCGGTAAACGTCTGTATCCTGCGATTTCTACAAACATTTGACCTCTCCGAGGTCGTTTTCGAGTAAAATTCGGGATGACTCATGTTGCGGAGGATTACGATAGACCCGTTCACACCCTCTCCAGCGCCTTTCCCGCGCGTTCCAGCAAATCCTCCGTTTTGGCAAAACACAGCCGGATCACTTTTTCATCGCGCTTGTCCGAGTGGAAGGCCGAAACCGGAATAGCGGCTACCCCGTATTCCGTGGTCAGGCGTTTGCAAAAATCCAGATCCCCTTCATCGCTGAGATGACTGTAATCGAACAACTGAAAATAGGTGCCTTTACAGAGCAGCGGGCGAAAACGGGTGGCCGACATGGCTTGCAAAAAGAAATCGCGTTTCTGCTGGTAAAAATCCGGCAAGCCCAGGTATTCCGCCGGATCGGCCATAAAGTCGGCAAAAGCGGCCTGCATCGGGTGGTTGGCGCTGAATATATTGAACTGGTGCACCTTGCGGAATTCGCGGGTGAGTTCGGGCGGCGCTATGCAGTATCCCGTTTTCCAACCTGTATTATGGTATGTTTTTCCAAAAGAATAAACCGCCAGGGTTCGGCTGTATAGTTCCGGGTAACGCAGGGCCGAGGCGTGCTGCTCGCCGTCATAAATCAAATGTTCATACACCTCGTCGCTCATCAGCAATACGTTGGTGTCGCGCAGTATGTCCTGAATCGCCAGCATATCAGCCCCGGTCAGAATCGTTCCGGTAGGGTTTTGCGGCGTATTGATACACAACATGCGGGTGCGCGGCGTAATCAGTTGCTGCACCGCCTTCCAGTCGACCCGGTAATCGGGGGCGTGGAGGCTGTGGATCACCGGGGTTCCGCCCACAGTTTCTACCGAAGGCCGGTAAGAATCGTAACAAGGTTCCAGCAAAATCACTTCGTCGCCCGGTCGGACGAACGCTGCAATGACACAAAAAATGGCCTGTGTGGCCCCGGTAGTGACGGTGATTTCCGTCTCGGGGTCAACCTTTACGCCATACATCTGTTCCAATTTTCCTGCAATACGTTCGCGCAGCAACGGTACGCCCGGCATGGGAGCATACTGGTTGGCGCCCGCTTCCATGTGATCCATGACCAGGCGTTGGAGCCGGGGAGATGGATTGTAGTTGGGGAAACCCTGGGAAAGATTGATAGCGCCGACCCGGACGGCCAGGCCTGACATGACGGAAAAAATATTGGTACCTATGTTGGGGAGTTTTGATTCGATATCCATACTCGATGACGCTGATTCGGGCGATTTAACTTTAAATTTTCAGGAGGAGAACAATCCTTTTATTAATACCGCGTTGCTTTGACAATTTAAACCTTATGTACTGGAAAACTAAACTGGGCTGGCTTTTGCTCGCCTTATCCCTCTGCTGCACAGCGCTTGTTTTTTCGCTGCCTTTTACCGACATGCCGGTCAAAAAGATTACCATCAGCGTGGCTGCGGCCATGATTACGGGTAAAAGCCTGTTTGCCGTATCGGCAATTTTATTGGGCAAACCTGTAATTGAACAATTGAAAAATCGCTTCCGTTTTTGGAAAAAACGGGATTGATTAACGATCCTTACTTAATGGTAGCATGGGTTGATGGTTTATAAGTTTATGGTTTATCATATCAACCTATAAACCATAAACCCAAGCCACCACTAAAAGCCGAAAACTTCAATAAGACCGTGCTACCGCCCTTATTTTGTATTTTTATACTTATCATAGACCGCGTCAATCGCATCTGCCAGGCGGCGATCCTTGTCCGTGACAATATTCCCGGCATCGTGGGTAGTCAGATGGATTTCAACCGTATTCCACTTATTACTCCAACTGGGGTGGTGGTTCATTTTTTCCACAACTGCCGCCACTTCCGTCATAAAAGCGAACGCCTGCGTGAAATCCTTGAATTTGAATATGGCCTGTAATTGATTTTTTTCTTCGTTCCACATAAAAAAGAGGTGAGATGTGAGATGGTGAGATGTGAGAGGCTACCAGGAGTTTGCCTGGTGGGGGTAACGGATGACATAAGCTTCTTTGATGAGGCGGGACATGCGCTCGCGCAATTCATCCATTCCTTCTTTGGTGTGGGCGGAAATAAAAATATTTTCCCCGTAATCATGCCGCAACCGTTCGCGCAGTTCGGTTTCAATTTCTTTTCTGGTGGCCGCATCCAGCAGGTCGTCAAAAAAGCGGCTTCGGAACAGATCAACTTTATTAAATACCATCAGGGTCGGTTTATCGGCCACGCCTAGTTCTTCCAGGGTCTTTTGCACGGTTCTCACATGGTCTTCAAACTGCGGGTGCGCTACATCTACGATATGCAGCAGAATATCGCTTTCGCGCACCTCATCGAGCGTACTTTTAAAACTTTCGACCAGGTGGTGCGGCAATTTTCGAATAAAACCGACCGTATCGGAGAGCAGGAAGGGCATGGTGCCAAAAACGACCTTGCGCACCGTGGTGTCCAGGGTAGCGAACAACTTGTTCTCCGCCAGCACTTCCGATTTACTCATCAGGTTCATCAGGGTACTTTTCCCAACATTGGTATATCCCACGAGCGCCACACGGATCAGTTCTCCGCGTGTTTTTCGCTGGGTTTGGTTTTGCCGGTCAATATCTTTCAGTTTGTCTTCGAGCACTTTGATCCGGTACTGCACCAGCCTTCGGTCCGTCTCGATCTGGGTTTCACCGGGGCCGCGCATCCCGATACCGCCGCGTTGCCGCTCCAGGTGCGTCCACAGGCCGCGCAGGCGGGGCAGCAGGTATTTCATCTGAGCGAGTTCGACCTGTGTTTTAGCCTGCGCTGTTTGGGCGCGGTTGGCAAAAATATCGAGGATGAGGGTTGACCTGTCCACGATTTTTACTTTCAGGGCTTCTTCCAGATAATTGGTTTGTTTGCCCGTCAGGTCATCATCGAAGATAACCATATTTACTTCTTCGTGTCGCGCGATGTATTGTTCGATTTCCTCCACCTTGCCGCTGCCGATAAAACTGCGGTGTTCGGGGTGCGGAAGGCGTTGCGTAAAACGTTTGATGGCCTGCGCGCCTGCAGTATTGGCCAGAAACTCCAGTTCATCCATGTATTCATGCGCCTGCGTCTCCGTCACATCAGGGGTAATGAGGCTCACCAATACCGCAAATTCCGGTTCTTTTTTGAGGGTTGCGGCTTTTTCGTTAAGAGTCCAGTCCTTCGCCATAAGTAGTTATCCGTTATTAGTTATTGGTTATCAGTGTTCATAATCAAGCATTTACAAAGAATCTAAGCAAAACTAATTTTGCACACCTACTTATTTTTATTTAAAAGTGAGTTGGTTATTTGGGTGATAATCTGCAAAGATATACAGGATGTATTGTTAATTTTGTGGGTAATCATGAACAGTCTAAACACACAACACCTGTATACAGTTTCACCTTTTACCCAGATTTCTCTATGCCCGGTACGCTATTTAACCTTGCGGAAAAACAATCTGTCGCCAATCGTTTTGTGGCAGAGTTAAGAAATATTGAAGTTCAAAAAGACCGGATGCGGTTTCGACGCAACCTCGAAAGGGTGGGTGAAGTATTAGCCTATGAAATTTCCAAAACCCTGGCATGCGAACCGGTCGTGGTAGATACGCCGCTCGGCTCTACTACGCCTATGCTGCCCTCTCAAAGGATTGTGCTGGCCACTATTTTACGGGCAGGGCTGCCCCTGCACCAGGGCTTGCTGAATTATTTCGATCACGCCGATAATGCGTTTATTTCTGCTTACCGCCGCCAGCACAAGGACGGTTCTTTTACCATACAACTGGATTATATCAGCACACCCAGTATCGAGGACAGCGTCCTGATCCTGGCCGATCCGATGCTGGCTACCGGCTCTTCGGTGAATATTGCCCTGAAAGAATTGATGCGTTTCGGCAAACCCGCTGTTTTGCATGTCGTAACGGTCATCGCCAGTGTCGCAGGGGTGGATGCAGTACGCCGCCAATACCCCAATGCGCATATCTGGGCAGGCGCCGTGGATGAAGAACTGACCGCTAAATCGTACATTGTTCCCGGGCTGGGCGATGCGGGGGATCTGGCGTACGGAGAAAAGAGGTGAGAGAGTGAGAGGGTGAGAAGTGAGAGGCGTCCCGTTTGGCCGCTGTTATGGTTTTAGTATGGGTTTTTCAGGCCTGTAATCGTGAGTGGTGAATCGTGGAGTCGTGAATCGTGAGTGGCATCCCGTTAGAGGAACTAATGAGTTTCTTCTTCTAACAGGATGCCACTCACGACTCACCACTCACCACTCACGATTACAGGCCTGAAAAACCCATACTAAAACCACAACAGCGGCCAAACGGGACGTTTCTCACCTCTCACCTCTCACCTCTCACCTCTCACTTCTCACTTCTCACTTCTCACCTCTCACCTCTCACTCTCTCACCTCTCACTCTCTCACTTCTATCTTCTGCCGCAGCGCTGCCGGAATCGCGTCTTTATGCACCATGATCGACATGGTTTTGTAGCGGAAATAAGGCTGCGAGACATATAGATAGCCATTCATCTCCTTTTTTACCGTGCCCCAGGAATTTTTCACGGTGTAGTATTTGGTACCGGCCTGATCGGCCACCATTCCGACAATGTGCATACCGTGGTCGTCGGTGGTACTGAGTTCATCAAAAGCCATTTGCCGCTCTTCGGCGCTCACGGTTTTTTCTTTTGCGGGCGCCTTCCACAGGGAATCGCGTTCGGCCTGGCTCATATCGTCCCAGGCTTTTACGGGCATCAACGCGATGCCCTCTTTGGCCGAAAAAGTTTTTTCGCTCACATCCGTGGCCCAGGCTACGGTGTAGCCTTTGTTCACAGCGTTTTCGGCAACCTGGCAGAACTCGTCCAGCGGCAGGTTGTAAAACATCCCGTTCGACCAGTTGTCCGACACCTCCAGCACAAAAGGTTTGTAATACGGATGGTGGGTATAGGAAGTCAGGGCCACGTAGTCGTCGAGGTTCAGCCCCAGGCTCTGGAAATAAGTCAGCGGCGTGTATTGTTTGCCGGCAACGCTGAAAGTTTCCGGCGGAGCGCCCATATAGCCATCGAGCGCTCCGGCGTATGCTTTTCTCCATTGGGGGCTGAGTTTGCCGTCGGGCAGTTTGTTCAACGCATCCACGATGGCTTTCAGCACCGCTTCCATTTCACCGTGTACGGGTTTGTCCTGACTGGCCGGAAAACCGCTGTATACCGATTGAGGCGTCAGGCCATATTTGCGGATGAGGTTGATGACGTCATGGTTTTCGGCGCCCTGACTGAAAGCCGCAGCGCCCTGGCGACGCAGGTAGTTATCGGCCCGATCCAGATAACCGGCGCGCACTACAAACATTTCACTCAAATCATGCTGACCTTTGCCCATGCGCAAGAGTTCGCTTTCAAAAAAAGAGTTGGTTGAAAACACCCAGCAAGTACTCGATTTGAACTGGTTTTTAACATCCGTAGCGCCCATTTTTTTCAGGACGTTGAATTTGTAAGCGTTTATTTCGGTCGGCAATTCCTGGGCCATCAAAGCCGAAATAAACAGTAGTAAGAAAATAACAGAGCAGAGCTTTTTCATGATTTGGAAGAATAGTGAGTGATGGTTTATGGGGTTATAAAGGTTTATAAGGTTGATGAAGGTTGATGAAGGTTGATATTCAACTGCTCGAAAAGAGTAAAATCGTTTCATTTTCGAGCAGTTGAATATCAACCCTCATCAACCCTTATAAACCTTTATAAACCTTTATAACCCCATAAACCATCACTCACTATTCTTCCAAATCA
>JAYSZC010000811.1:0-8065 GCA_043738235.1 Lewinellaceae bacterium
ATGCGTTCGGCACCTCATCGGACGGATTCTTCAACCTGGGCAGCGCGCTGGCATTCGCACAAGTACTTCCTCCGGGCGTTTATATTGTGATGAATGGCCGCTATTTCCACTGGAATCGTGTGCGCAAAAACCGGCAGTTGGGCAATTTTGAAGAAATACAGGATAACGAGGATGCTAATTTTCAGGAAAGCTTGTGAGGATGGTTTGAAGGTTTGAAAGGTTTCAAACCTTCAAACCATCCTACAGCCCTCTCTCCAAAAAACTCAATTTCCCTCCAAAAAGCAATACATACAACCCGGCAGCCAAAACAGGGGCCAGGATGCTGATGGCCATCACCCAGAAGTAGCGGCGGGGCACTTTAGTAGGTTCGATGGCCTCGGCTGCCATGGCAATCAACAGCACGGATAATACGATGGCCCCTATCGTCAGCGTTAATAGCGTGGCCAGGTAATCGTTCGATAGCCAAAGCCCAAGCCACAATACCATTTCGATGAAAAATATTTCAAGCAACGTAAGCCGAATATTCATGTTTCAGGACGGCATTTGAGCCATCGGGCAGCAAACAAAACAGATTTTTATGAATTTTAATACAGGTTTTTTCTGCGCACTTTGCCTGAGTATCCTCGGCGCCCATCCGGTTTCCGCACAGGATGGCCCTGCCGGTACAGAGGCAGAGTATGAAAAACAATACCAGGAGCGCATCAAAAAGGACAAATTGGACGGCGTGTATATCCCGAAAAACTTAGATGACGCCTTGCTTCAGTTGGATAAACTGACCACTCCGGAGTCGCGGGCAAAATTCAAGAACATACCGGAAGACAGCGTTGTTTATATCATGCACAACAGGCTGGGACAATGGATGATCCTCAATTGGGGGTTTTACAGCGGCTCCAGGCTGTCGCATTATCTGAAAAGCGCAGGCGTCACGCACCCCGATGATATGGCCGACTTTCTCATTTTGGCCTTTTCCCGCAAACTAAATGGCAAACCGGTGAATATCAAGGAATTAGCCACCGGTTTTCGCCAAAAAAGAAAACTAAAGTACGAACAAGAGAAGAAGAAAGGCAAGGTCATCAAGGAGGAAAAACGCAAAAAAAACGAGTAGCTCCATTTAAAAATTCCGCTGTATTTTTTCCTCGTATCCATTCAAACTTCAAAAACCCATTACTTTTGCGTTTGTTTTCAGGAAAAACCAACTCAAGGTTCTGTCCCAAAACCAACAACTCAATACATGGCAAAAAAACTTCTCATCGTCGAATCCCCTGCAAAGGCAAAGACAATTGAAAAATATTTAGGCGGCGATTTCTCCGTGAAATCCTCTTACGGCCACATCCGGGACCTTGAAAAAGGAAACGATCTTGGGGTGGATGTAGCCAACGACTACCGGCCCAATTACATTATTTCTCCGGATAAACACAAGACAGTCAGAGAGTTAAAAGAGGCTGCGAACAAAAGTGACGAAGTCTGGCTGGCAACGGACGAAGACCGCGAAGGAGAAGCCATCAGCTGGCATCTTTGCGAAGTTCTCGGACTGGACACCAAGTCTACGAAGCGGATCGTTTTCCACGAGATCACCAAACCGGCTATCCAAAAAGCGATTCTGACGCCCCGCAACCTCGATATGAATATCGTGAACGCCCAACAGGCACGCAGGGTACTCGACCGGCTCGTGGGCTGGGAACTCTCCGGTTTGTTATGGAAAAAAGTGAAAGGACAGCTGTCAGCAGGTAGGGTACAATCCGTTTCTGTAAAATTGGTCGTCGAGCGCGAGCGCGACATCCAGGGCTTTACAATCACGCCTTATTTTAAAATTGTCGCCAATTTTTTGGCCAAAAACGCACAAGGCAAAGAGGTCACTTTCAAGGCCGAATCTCCGCAACGCTTCGACAACCCGGCCGGCGCGGAAGACTTTTTGAAAAAATGTGTGGGCGCCCAGTACAAAGTCGGCAATGTTGAAATTAAACCGACCCGCCGCAAACCCGCGCCGCCCTTCACCACCTCCACGCTGCAACAGGAAGCTAGCCGCAAAATCGGCTTTTCCGTCAGCCGCACCATGAGCGTCGCCCAGAAACTGTACGAAGAAGGTTTTATCACCTATATGCGTACCGACTCGACCAATATGTCCGAATCTGCCCTGCAGGCTATGGGCGATGAAATCGTGAAACTGTACGGCCAGAAATACCACAACCTCCGCCGCTATAAAACCAAAAACGATTCCGCGCAGGAAGCGCACGAGGCCATTCGCCCAACCTATATGGATCGGCAGGATGTCAGTGGCAACCGCGACGAACAAAGGTTGTATGAACTGATCTGGAAGCGCACGATGGCCTCACAAATGGCCGACGCGGAACTGGAGAAAACCATCGTCGATATTACCATCAGCACCCAGCAACAGGCCAAATTAGTGGCGGAAGGCGAGGTTTTGAAATTCGACGGCTTCCTTAAAGTTTACCTGGAAGGCACCGACGATGAAGACGAGGAAACGGCAGGTATTCTGCCGCCGCTCAAAGTCGGTCAGCCGCTCGACATGGACGACATGACGGCCACCGAACGTTATACCCGCCCGCCTGCACGCTTCACGGAAGCAAGTCTGGTAAAAAAACTGGAAGAACTCGGCATTGGCCGCCCTTCCACCTACGCACCGACCATTTCCAAGATCATGGAAGCCAACCGCGGCTACGTGGTGAAAGAAAGCCGCGAAGGTGAACAGCGTATGTTCCAGATATTTACCCTGAAAAACGACCAGATCACGAAGTCGACCGGCAAAGAGATCACCGGAACGACCAAAAACGTTTTGTACCCGCTGGATATGGGCATGATCGTTTGCGATTTTCTGGATGAGCATTTCAAAAAGGTCATGGACTACGGCTTTACGGCCAGCGTTGAGCGTGAGTTTGACGACATCGCAGAAGGAAAAATAGAGTGGTCCAAGATGATCGACCGTTTCTACAAACCATTTCACGAAACAGTTGAAAAAACACTGGCAGAAGCAGACCGGGCCAGCGGCGAACGAATTCTCGGCGTCGACCCGGAAACGGGCCGCACCGTACTGGTGCGTATGAGCAGCCTCGGCAAACCCGTCATTCAGATCGGTACCGGCGACGAACTCGAAAAAAAGGAAAAGCCGCGTTATGCCAATCTGCGACCGGGCCAAAACCTCGAAACGGTCACCCTGTCGGATGCGCTCGGGAGTTTTCAATTGCCCCGCGCCCTCGGAGAATATGAGGGCGAAGTGCTGGAAGTGAATACCGGACGCTACGGGCCGTACGTCAAATTCGGCGCGCAGTTTATTTCCCTCGCCAAAGGAGAAGACCCCTTTGAAACCACGTATGAACGAGCTGTTGAACTCCTGCAGGCCAAGCAGGTCGCGGATCGTCCTTTAGGGCATTTTCAAAAACTGCCGATCACAAAAGGAAAAGGGCGCTTCGGACCGTTTGTTAAATGGGCCGATTTGTATGTCAATATCCCCGCCCGGTTTAATTTTGATACCCTCACGGAACCTCAGGCTATTGAAATTATCGAGCAAAAAATTGAAAAAGAAGCCAACCGCTACATCCAGCACTGGCCCGAGGAAAACATCAGCATCGAAAATGGCCGCTGGGGACCGTTTATCAAATACGGCAAACTCATCGTCAACCTGCCCAAATTAGACGCAGGCGCCAAAATGACTGCCGACCAGGCACGTTCACTCGAACTGGCCGAAGTGAAAAAAATTATTGAAAAAGAATATCCGGGCGTATTTGATGCCAAAAAAGCGCCGGCTAAAGGCGCTAAATCCGGCCCTAAAACTGCTGTCAAGAAAAAATAGTCCCGATGAGCAGCGATGAAATCCTCCGCGATATAAAAGCCAAAAGGTTCTTTCCCGTGTATTTTTTGCACGGAGAAGAACCTTTTTTTATCGATCAGGTGGCCGAAGCCGTGGAAGCCAATGCCTTGCCGGAAGCGGAACGGGGATTTAACCAGACTGTTTTGTACGGCAAGGACGTAGACAATATTACGTTGCTAGACTACCTGCGCCGCTATCCGATGATGAGCGAACGCCAGGTGGTGATTCTGCGGGAAGCGCAGGAAATGAAAGGCCTGACGGAATTGACGTCTTACATGGAAAATCCCATGCCCAGCACCGTTTTTGTTGTTTGCCACAAACACAAAAAAGTGGATGCGCGCACTAAATTCGGCAAAGCATTACTAGGGAAAAATATCGCGCTGCTGGAAAGTAAAAAGTTGTACGACAACCAGATAGCGGACTGGATCAGTTCTTTTTGCAAATCGCATCAGATGCAAATCGACGCGGCAGCGGCTGGCCTCATGGCGGAGTACTTAGGCTCAGACCTTTCCCGTATCGCCAATGAACTGGAGAAACTAACCCTCAATCTGCCCCAGGGAACTGCCGTCAATGTCGGGCATGTGCAGGAATTTGTAGGCATCAGCAAGGATTACAACGTATTCGAACTGCAAAAAGCATTAGCGCAGCGCGACCTGGCAAAAGTGACCCGCATCCAGCAGTATTTTGCCGCCAACATCCGCAAAAACCCTTTGGTCGTCACTATTTCCAGCCTGTACGCTTATTTTTCCAAGGTGTATATGTTGCATTCCTTAAAAAACGTCCCGGATGCGGAAGTCTTGAAAACCCTCGACCTGCGCTCCGACTGGTTTTTAAAAGAATATAAAATGGCGGCAAATAATTTCTCTCCAAGTCAGACAGTTGCTGTACTTTCCTTGCTGAAAGAATACGATTTGCGTTCAAAAGGCATCAACAACGACAATACAAGTACCGGAGAAGAAGCGTTAATGCAGGAATTGTTCTGGAGGATGCTGCATTAAAAATGATTACCAAAGCGGATAACTGATAACCAATAACTGATAACTAAATGAGCGTCTTTACTACCTATAAAGTAAAACCCGGCGACACCCTGTATGGCATTTCCCGCAAATTCGGCATGGGTGTGGATGAACTGAAAGCCATTAACAGCCTGAAATCCAATAACTTGAGTGTCGGGCAAACTTTAAAAGTACGCTCTTCGGGTGCTGTGGTTACGCCCGCGCCTACACCCACACCGGTCATACCATCTCCACAATCAACACCCTCGTCTTCAGGTAGCAGCACATTTTCTACTTATAAAGTGGCGCCCGGAGATACCCTGTACGGTATTTCCGTCAAATTTCGCATGTCCGTCGATGAACTGAAATCCTTCAACGGCCTCAGCAGCAATAACTTAGCCGTCGGACAAACCTTAAAAGTGCGCTCCACAGGAGGCACGGTCACGCCGACACCGATTCCAACACCCGTTCCACCAACGCCGCAACCCACAACGCCACCTTTTACCGGCGATTACATGAGCGCCAGACTACAATTTCCCGTAGAAGTAAGATCTGATGCGGGTTTTACCCGTTACCTCATTACCGTTCCGCTGCTCAATGGCGGAAAGGTGCTCGCCAATATGCGCGACAACGTGAGTTACAGCCCGTACATGTTGTATCCGCAGGGGATCATGTACGGCGGGCAATCCCAGATAGAACTCGATGTGGCCACCATTCAGTCCGTGGGTTTGAACGCCCAACAGGCAAAAGCCCTTCAATACGTATCCATGCACGAAGGAAAGTTCGACGCCATCAACAGTTACGATAAAGCGATTTTTTCCTACGGTTTTATCCAGTTTACGGGCGCTTCTGCTGTTGGGGCAAGCCTGAACCGTGTCATGGTCAGCATGAAGACCTATGCCCCGGCGGCGTTTCAAAGGGTATTTCAGCGCGTAGGCATCGATTCGGAAGGTTCGGTCACGGCGCCCGTCACCACCGTATTAGCCGACAACGGCGCTAAATTGCGCGGCGACGAAGCCTGGCTGTATATTCAGCGCAACATCCGCATGTACGGGGCTTTTGTGCAGGCCGGTTTTGAACCCTCCCTGGTGCGCGAACAATTGCGGATGGCCAACAGCCTGTACATACAAACGGCCCTGAATTTTAAACTGGATGTGATCCTCGGCGGCCTCCGGGTCGTCATACCGCGCCTCGGCGATATCCTGACCTCCGAAGCGGCGCTTACTGCGGTCTTTGCCATAGCGATTAACCAGGGCGTTGGCGGCATGAGCCGTATCGTGTCCAGCGCGGTAGGCGTTGTCGGCACTCAAAATGGACTGACTTCCACACAAATGCTGCCCCGCATCAATGAACAGCAGGTGGTGCAATATATCGCTACCACACACGCCGACGAACGGGTGCGCAATCGCGCACAGGGTGTTTTGGACTCGGATATGAGTTTTGTGAAAACGGCGTAAGGGGTAGGTGCGCGGTGTTTAGTGTTTCGGGCGGTATCTCGACTGTAGATGAATGTGTTGGCGCTGGTCAGGCATGGTACTGAAAAAAAAGTCATCCACCTTTACAAATCAACAGTTAACCAAAATCTATACATGGTATGGCACTAATTCCTCCTTCTTTTTTCGACACTGTCGTTGCAATTGGAACCACTGATTCCTCTGGAAGGAACGGGTGGATTGGTACAGGTTTTATATTTGGTTACATGCATACTCGTTCGGAAGAAGGTAAAACTTATACATGTTACCTTGTTACAAATAAGCATGTAATAAAAGATAGGAGTTCGATCCTACTCAAATTTAATCCTAAAACAGATCAGGCAGCAACAGATTTTAATATACCACTGTATGATGTTTCATCAGGTATGCCATTATTTACAGGTCATGTAAACGCGAACATTGATATTGCCATTCTAGAGATCGATCCCATTTTTTTACAGACCCAAGGAATGAAATTCGATTTTTTCAGATCAGATGAAAATGTAAAATGCATAAATGAAATGAGAGACCTAATCACTGAAGGCGATTTTGTTTATGTACTTGGTTTTCCTATGGGAATTTTAGACAAGGACCGGCAATATGTTTTTTTGAGGCAAGGAGCGATATCAAGAATTAGAGACTTATATGAAGGGAGAAGCATAGATTTTGTTATTGATGCAACAGTTTTTCCGGGAAATAGCGGAGGGCCGGTTATTCTTAAACCTGAACTCAGTTACATAGTTGGTACAAAAGCACCTAATAGCGCAGATTTAATAGGAATTATTACAAGTTATATACCATACTCAGACACTGCAATAAGTGCCCAAACTGGGCGCCCTAGAATTACTTTTGAAGAAAATTCTGGGTTGTCGGTAGTGTTACCGACTGACTATATTTTGGAAACCATTGAGGTCGATAGAGAAAAGAAGAAAGGATCGACTCTGTATAAGTCCGAGAAAGAGTAACACCAGCTCTATCTTCCATTTGATGGCAACACAATCGTAAACCCGCCGCCCAATAGATTGCCCGGATCATCTGTTAGGTTGATCGTTTTGCCGAATCTAGTTTCGCTCAGCCATCGCTCAGCCGCCATGTTCCTCTTTCTCATCTTTCCTGATCATTTTACACTACCACCGCTTCGACTACCGGCAGCCGCACACTCACCTTCATTCGTTAAGAAGTTACAGCACCGTCAACGACCAAAAGCCCATCGCGCACTAGGTCGCCACCACCTTCGGCGTGTTGCTGAATCGCTTCTTTGAAGGGATCCTTTTTTCAGCCGGCACTCTGCAAAATCGGATCGCCAGGCTACCGAGGGTGCAATGCGCCACCGTTTTTACCGGCTACCGTATTTTTTGAATTATCGCTTATAAGGATGTGTTTTTACCTGCTTTTTAGTCAATTCTGATGTCAAAATAAGCCGGGTTGAGATAATAAAAACATACATCTGATTTTTTGTACTGTAATTTAATTAATTTATTCCACATTTGCACTCTCCTATAAATTTTGTTAATAACACACATGGAAACATTAATTTCCCTTTTAAAAATACAAAAAATATATAGTGGTATGGCCAATGCTTTTTTCCAATTTTTAAAAGACACTGCTCCAGAAGCATTAGGAGCAGCCATTGGCGTGGCTGGATCGCTTTGGCTTTTTAGATTACAACTTAGAAAAGAAAAATATACAGAAATTAAAAAACAGGTAAAAGAGAATACCGCAAAGAACAAGAATTTAGAACTGCTGATCATTGCAGCAACTGAAAACGCAGA
>JAYSZC010000812.1:0-1282 GCA_043738235.1 Lewinellaceae bacterium
CCGGTATCACGAGCACGCAGGACGGCAGCAACGACATTATTGTTCGGGGCAATTCGCCGAAATACGTCCAGTGGCGGCTGGAAGGCGAGCAAATCACCAATCCCAACCACTTCGGCGACCAGAGTGCGGTAGGCGGTTCCGTCAGCATCCTGAACAACAACCTGCTGGCGAGTTCCGATTTTCACACCGGCGCATTTTCCCCGGAGTTCGGCGACGTGCTTTCCGGGGTGTACGACGTACGGCTGCGGGCCGGAAACAACGAAAAACGGGAGTCTGTTTTTGGTTTTGGGCTGCTGGGCACCGAAATGACCTTTGAAGGGCCTTTCAAAAAAGGTTACGGCGGTTCTTTTTTGGTCAATTATCGCTATTCGACGGCGGGTTTGTTGAGCCAACTGAGACTGCTGGGCGACATCAGCGGGGTGTTGTCGTTCCAGGACGCCGCGTTTAAAATGGTATTTCCCACCAAAAAAGCGGGTGTGTTTTCCGTGTTCGGGCTGGGCGGCGCCAGCAATTTCAGTTTCGAGGACGTGACACCTGCCATCTGGGTCATTCCCGGCAACAATACTTCCCGCGCCGAAATCCGAAATGATTTTGACAAAAAAGCACAGCTGTTCAACACAGGCATCCGGTACAGCATCAACATCGGCGAAAACGGTTTTTTAAATACAACCCTCACCTACTCCCGGGAGGGCATCGAGGACGATATTTTCGAGGCAGGCATTGTCAAAATTTACGACGACGGCGGCGCGTTTCTGTACGACTCGGTTATCAACAAAAAAACAAGTTTTCAAGGCACTCTTCGAAAACCCACTTACCGGGGTTCCATGACGTACAGCCACAAGTTCAATGCCCGGCACAAAATCCAGGTCGGCACGAAGTACACGCTTTTCAAATACCGTTTTGATCAAAGCCGGTTCCAGGGCGATGCAAACGAGCGGTTTGTGCTCCTGGATTTTAATGAAAATGTGGGCACCCTTCGAAATTTTGTCAGCTGGAAATTCCGGGCAGGCGAAAACCTCACTTTCGTTTCAGGGGTTCACCAGATGAACGTACTGTTTAACCAAAAAAGCACCCTGGAGCCACGCCTTGCCGTCGAGTGGAAAACCAGCCCTACGAGCGCCCTGCATCTGGGCTACGGCAAGCATAGCAACATGGAGAGTATCCACCACTATTTTGCAAAAGTGGAGCAAACGGACGGCAGCATTACCGAACCCAACCGCGACCTCGATTTGCTGAAAGCGCAGCATTTTGTCCTGGGTTTCGAGCAGCGTTTCGGCAGAAA
>JAYSZC010000813.1:0-1281 GCA_043738235.1 Lewinellaceae bacterium
CGGTCTTCTGCGCAATGCTCCTGGTCGTGAGTATGATGCTCTCTCCTTTTCTGCTTTCCCTCAGTATGTGGGGTCTGGTGGGAGCGGCTTTGTGGCATACTGCCGAAACCCTTCGGCAGGCAGGATCGTTCCAGCACACAAATGGTGTGCAGGCCGCACTGAAAATATTGAAGTATAGTTTCCGCCGCTTTTTTCAACAACGCGCCGCTGTGGTGATGTCGATTTTGTTGCTGGTGCCGGCACTCAGTTTTTTCTGGTCCATCAACCAGGAGTTCTGGCTCGAACGAACGCGCGTTCGCATCCCGTTTTTTGTGTTGCCCTGGGCTTTTGTCAACCTCCCTAATTTATCAAAATATCAATACCGGAGCGTGCTTTATGTATTGGTATGGACGGTTTTATTGATCTGCATAGGTGTAGGTATCAATTTTTTGCTGCACACTGACGAAATTCTCGCCAACCTCGGCATGGGGCAGCCTGTTCCGGTGCCCCGCAACCATATTCGTTTCAACCTGATACTCGCTACGGCGATCCTGGTGGGCGGCTGGCTCTGGGAGCAGCGCTATGTATGGCGTTTTGCCTGGGAAAGAAAGGTGCTGATGGTAGCGGTGGTGCTGATGTTTGTATTCATCCACGTCCTCTCCGTGCGCAGTGGCATTGTTACCTTGTACGCCGCCCTGCTGTTCAGTGTTTTCCGTTTCGTCGTGCGCACCCGGCGCTGGAAAGCAGGTCTGATTACCCTGTTTATCATCGTTGTCACGCCCGTATTGGCTGTGATGAGCATACCCAGCCTGCAACAACGCCTGGCCTATATGGCCTGGGACTGGAAACAATATCAAAGCAACGACGGCGACGACTATTCCGACTCCGAACGCTGGGTTTCGTTTAGCGCCGGGATACAATTGTGGCGTGAAAACCCCTTGTTGGGCGTGGGCACAGGCGATTTGCCCATGGAAATACAACGTGTGGTCAACGACCGTTTCCCCAAATACACCTTAGAACCCAAACTGCCGCACAACCAGTTCATTTACATCCTCGCCGGTACGGGACTGATCGGTCTTCTGCTGAGTATGCTGGCGTTTATATGGCCCATAGCAACAGGCGGGCGCCGGCATTTTTACCTTTTTGCCACCTTTCAGATCATCATCCTGATTTCTTTTCTGGTGGAATACACCATCGAAACCTCCATTGGTGTGGCCTACTACCTGTTTTATTTATTCTGGTTTGGAAAAATGGCCGAAGTGGAACGGAAAACGACTTTTCAAAGAGACTATTGAAGTGTTT
>JAYSZC010000814.1:0-8034 GCA_043738235.1 Lewinellaceae bacterium
AAAATAATTTAAGTGTTTGACTATCAATTATTTAATCATAGATTAAGTGTTTAGACATATACTTTTGTCGCCGATTATCATTTTTCTGTTGAAGTAATATTTGGATACTGTTAAACAAGTCATTACCTTTGGAGCATCAATTTAAACAAAAAAGGAGGCCGCCATGACACCCATGGAATTCAATACTAAACTGAATACTTTGACTACGCTTCTGCACTCCTTCGCCTATAACCTGACGAAGAATGTAGAAGATGCCAAGGACTTGTATCAGGAAACAGCTTATCGCGCATTATTTAACCGCGATAAATTTCAGCCGGACACAAACTTTAAGGCGTGGATGTTTACGATCATGAAAAACATCTTCATCAACAACTACCGCAAGAAAGTAAAGTCCAACACAATTCTTGATACGACCGACAATCAATATTACCTGAATTCCGGCAGTCATGCTACCACCAATGCAGCGGAAGGCGGGATTATGCTAAAAGAACTGAACGGGATGGTCTCCTCTTTGGATGACAGTATCCGCGTTCCTTTCCTGATGCATTTTGAAGGTTTCAAGTACCAGGAAATTGCCGACGAGCTGGAGTTGCCGCTCGGAACAGTGAAAAGCCGTATCTTCTTTGCCCGCAAAGAGTTGAAAGACAAAATTATGTCCAACTACGGTTTTCATCCGAATTAGGATTTGTAGTGTCGCTTGTTTTCAAGGGCCGCCTCGTCGTCAGACGAAGCGGCTTTTTTTATTGTTGATAGGTTGAGATTGTTGAGGGTTGAGAGTGGTAACTCATGGCTTGAGCTACCACCCTCAACCCTCAACAATCTCAACCTATTACAAACTCTTCGTCCGCCCCCCGTCCACCGGCAGATTCACGCCATTGATATATGCTGCCGCCGGGCTTGCCAGAAACGCCACGGCAGCAGCCACCTCTGCGGGTTCTGCAAAACGCCGGGCGGGCACATGACTTATAAATTGACTTTCCACTGTTTCTACCGACTGGCCACTGGCTGCCGCCCGTTTCTCCACAATCTCCTGCAGACGACCGGTGCGGGTATAGCCGGGAAGAATATTGTTCACCGTAATGCCCCATTGCCCCACTTCATTGGCCCAGGTTTTGGCCCAGCCCGCCACCGCCCAGCGCGTGGTGTTGGACACGCCCAGGTTGTCCAGAGGTTCTTTCACCGAGGTACTGATGATGTTCAGGATACGCCCGAATCCGGCTTTTTTCATGCCGGGCAGCAGCGCCTGAGCAAGCAACTGGTTGCAAATCAGGTGGTTGTGCCAGGCATTAGCAAAAGCGCTTTCTGTGGCTTCCGTAATCGGGCCACCCGGAGGGCCGCCTGTGTTATTAACCAGAATATGGATGTCGGTGTTTTCCAGCAGTTGCCGCACTTTTTCCAGCAAGGTTTTACTGTCCGAAAAATCCGCTGCGATATATCGGTGTTGCTGACCCTGTGCAGCGTCCAATGCGGCGATTGTTTCCTGCAAGGCGCTTTCCGTGCGGGCCACCAAAGTGACATTGGCGCCCAGGGAGGCCAGTTCCATTGCAACAGCCCGGCCAATTCCGGCGCTCGCGCCGCCTACCAGGGCATTTTTACCAATTAGAGAAAGATTCATGTATAGAGGAATGAGGAATGAGGGATAAGGAATGAGTATTTGAGGATACGAGTATCTGACAGATAACGAAACATTTTACTCGAATACTCGCATCCTCCAATACTCAGATATTTAGTCAAGTATCAGTTTAAGCAGGCGCTCCATACGTTCCACTGCTACGGAAAAATCCGCTGCTTCCGGTCGCAGGTGTTGCGTGGTGTAGGCGACCTCATGTTTCAGCGCATCGGACAAGAGAAATAAACTTTCGGCAACAGACGTCGTGGGTTCGATGAACTTAAAAGCATTGTTGGCCACGCCTCTTTTTAACATTTCAACCAGAAAAACGAGCTCCTGGGCTTTTGTTTCCCGGTACACTTCATCAAACATGGCTTCCAAAGGTTGCCAGTTTTCGATCGAACGCCGCGTGAGGTGCAGCACTTCTCCATACCGCCGGACGCGCTCGGACAGGTAAAACCGTATTTGCTTGCGCACGTCGGGAAAGGCCTGGGATTTGACTTTCAAATCTGCAATAAAGGTCTGTGTATCCGCCAATACCACGGCAATAAAAATCTCTTCCTTGTTTTTAAAATAGTAATAGAGGCTTGCTTTGTTGAGGCCGGCTCGTCTGCCAATATCATCGAGGGTGGTTTTATCATAGCCATAGCGGGCAAAACACTCGCTGCCCGATCGCAGTATCAGTTCTCGTTTTGGGTTGTTTTTCATACATATCAAGTAGTTATCCGTTATTAGTTATTGGTTATCAGTGTTGATAATCGAGCATTTGCAAAGAATTTAATCTAAACTATTTTACACACCTACTTACAATTAAATGAACTGCCTGGGAAATGTTTTTTATATTTTAAAACAAATTCAAAGATAGTTTGAAAAATAATTCACAGCGCCAAATACCAACACTTTTGTCAGCTGTTTGTCTGTTTTCCGGGAAAGGCCAGGTTTTTTCATAAACAGTTCATGCTCTGTCAAAAAGTGTATGCCGGAACAAGCGGAGCGGGGCAGATTATCCATTGGGCAGATTCTTCCATGCATTCAAACTTTTTGTCTTGACATCCGTTCCAGTTTTGCAGCAAATTCAACTACATTTGCCCACTTTTTGATATAAAATTCATTCCACCTGTGAATTCCGTATGACCCATTCATGCTACCGGCGATCAACTTGTTGCAGTGGTTGAATAACATACTGAACGCACATTCATCACGATTGAACGATGATTTTTGACCTGAAAATGATCCGGGAGTTTTACCAAAACTTCCCCGCCCGCGTGGACGCTGCGAAAGCAAAACTCAAACGTCCCCTCACCCTTTCTGAAAAAATCCTTTTCGCCCACCTGCACGCCGACAGCCCGCCGGCCGACTACAAGCGCGGTTCCGATTATGTGTTTTTCCAGGTTGACCGGGTCGCCATGCAGGACGCTACTGCACAAATGGCTTTGCTCCAGTTTATGACCTGTGGCCGAAAAAAAGTGGCCGTGCCCAGTACGGTTCACTGCGACCACCTGATTACCGCAGAAGTCGGCGCGGAGAAAGACATGATTGTCGCATTAGACAAAAACAAAGAGGTGTTCGACTTCCTGTCGACGGTTTCTCAAAAATACGGCATCGGATTCTGGAAACCCGGTGCAGGTATCATCCACCAGATTGTGCTGGAAAACTACGCCTTCCCCGGCGGTATGATGATCGGTACTGATTCCCATACCGTGAATGCAGGTGGGTTGGGTATGGTGGCCATCGGCGTTGGCGGCGCCGACGCGGTGGATGCGATGGCCGGCATGGCCTGGGAATTGCAAATGCCCAAACTGATCGGCGTAAAACTCACCGGCAAACTGCGCGGCTGGACTTCGCCCAAAGATGTAATCCTGAAAGTAGCGGGTATCCTGACCGTAAAAGGCGGCACCGGCGCTATCGTCGAGTACTTCGGTTCCGGCGCACAAAGCATGAGCGCTACCGGTAAGGGCACCATTTGCAATATGGGCGCGGAAATCGGAGCGACGACCTCCACTTTCGGATACGATAAAAGTATGGCCCGCTACCTCAAAGCAACCGGCCGCAACAAAGTAGCCGCAATGTGCAACAAGGTGGCCGATTACCTCACCGGTGATGCGGAATGTTATGCCGATCCGGAAAAATACTTCGATCAGGTGATTGAAATCGACCTGAGCAAACTCGAACCGCATATCAACGGGCCTTTCACGCCCGACCTCGCCTGGCCGCTGTCCAAATTTGCGGCAGCCGTGAAGAAAAACAAATACCCGGTCAAACTGGAAGTGGGTCTCATCGGCTCCTGCACCAACTCCAGCTACGAAGACCTCACCCGCGCCGCCTCCGTAGCGCGGCAAGCGAAGGAAAAAAACCTCGAAGTGCGCTCCGAGTTCACCATCACTCCGGGTTCGGAACTGATCCGCTTTACGGCGCAGCGCGACGGCCTGCTGGACAATTTCAAAAATATCGGCGGCGTAGTCATGGCCAATGCCTGCGGCCCCTGCATTGGTCAGTGGGCGCGCCACATGGACGACAAGAAGCGCACAAACTCGATCATGACTTCCTTCAACCGGAACTTTACCAGCCGCAACGATGGCAACCCGAATACGCACGCTTTCGTGGCTTCCCCCGAAATCGTGACGGCTTTCGCCATCGCCGGCGACCTGACTTTCAACCCGAAAAAGAGTACGCTCATCAACCGGAACGGCGAAACGGTGAAATTAGACCCGCCGAAAGGTATCGAATTGCCGAAAGCGGGTTTCGCCGTGGAAGACGCCGGTTATATCGCTCCGGCCAAAGGCGCGATCAAAATTGCGGTGGATAAAAAATCCGATCGCCTGCAACTGCTGAAACCATTCGCTCCCATTGGCAACGCTGAGCTGCAAAATATGCGCGTCCTGATCAAAGCCAAAGGCAAATGCACAACCGACCATATTTCAATGGCCGGCCCCTGGCTGAAATACCGCGGTCACCTGGAAAATATTTCCAATAACTGCTACATCGGCGCTGAAAACGCGTTCAACGGCGAGCGCAATAATGTGCTCAACATAGAAACCAGCCAATACATGGAAGTCCCGGCTTCTGCGCGCCTGTACCAGAAAAAGGGTATCGGCACCATCATTTTTGGCGAGGAAAACCTCGGCGAAGGCTCCAGCCGCGAACACGCAGCCATGGAACCGCGCTACCTCGGCGTAAAAGCAGTCGTGGTGAAATCGTTCGCCCGTATCCACCAGACCAACCTGAAAAAACAGGGTATGCTGGCACTGACCTTTGCCAATCCCGCTGATTACGATAAAGTGCGCCAGGACGACAAAGTGAGCATCCAGGGCTTCGAGTCCTTCGCTCCCGGCAAACAACTGACCATCGTACTCGATCACAGCGATGGCTCACAGGAAAAATTTGCCGTGAACCACACCTACAACGAACAACAGATCGAGTGGGTACAGGCGGGCAGCGCTCTGAATAAAATCCGCAAGGATTTTGGCATGAAGTAGCCCCGAACCCTGTTCGGGGAAATCATACACCGGTTGTTTGCGATTTATGCGCAGGCAACCGGTTTTTTTGTAAGAAAATTTTGAAAAGTGTAATTTTATTTTGAAATTTGCAAGTCTTAATCAACACGCTTTGTGGTAATCATCAGCAAAACAATCCTGAAAGAATTTGGCCTTGATCATTCAGATGCAATTGATGCACTACTTATGACATACAAAATCAATTCTGAAGAAGAATACCTGCAAGTCATGGAAAAAGTAGAGTCCTACCTGCAGCGCGCAACGTCCGGAGCTGGCTTTCAATCCTTAAATCATGAAGAACGGGAAGATCTCCGACAACTTTCCCTGATGGCGGAGGCTTGGGAAGATAACATACCGTTGATGCCCATCAAACAACCCCAGACGATTATTGAAATGATTGAACTGAAAATGTATGAACGAAAACTGAAGCAAAAAGACCTGGCGAAATTATTGGATGTTTCCGAATCTCGCCTGTCCGAAATAATGAAAGGTAAGCGCTCCATTAATATGGATTTTGCACAGCGTCTGTACCTTAAATTAGAAATTGAGCCAAAATTTATCCTCGAAAAGGTTACTTAATCATGTCCAAACACCTCCAGATCGTTCAGGCCAAACAACCGGAAAAAACGCTGAGCAAGGAGCAAAAGCGCTTCAATACTTTGGTGAAAAAGATCGAAGCCCTGCGCTACGAGATCGAACAAACCAAAGAACTGGACCTCGAATTGCGCCGCACCGGCGAAGCGCGCGTGACGCCTGCCGAAAAAGCGGCCATGGCTGCCTGCCGCGACTGGGTTATGACCCTGAGTAACAGTCCGTTTCGCAAAAACCTCAGTAAAAAACAGACTGAAAAATTCGCGATGATCCTGCTGGAAGAAGTGGGCAGATTGCTCGAAACCCCTTTTTACAAAGATGATGTGGAACTGCAGGAACTTTACGTCCAATACGAAGACAGTGGGCGCAGTTACGAGGAGATCAGGGATGAAATGGAACAGGATATGAAAACAATGGCCACACAGATGATGAACGATATGTTCGACATGGATATCGAAGTGGACGACCTGGATGATCCCGAAAGGATACATGAAAAAATAAACGCCAAACAGGCCGAATATGAAGCCGCCGAACGCGAACGCGCCGAAAAACGCGCCAAAAAAGGTAAATCGGACAGCCAGCTAGCGGCCGAAAGCAGCGTCAAAAAAACAGCCAAAAAAATATACATAGACCTGATCCGGCATTTTCACCCCGACAAAGAGCCGGACGAACAACGCCGCCTAGAAAAAACCGAGGTGATGAAACAAATCACCGCCGCCTACGAAGCCGATGATCACCTGCGCCTGCTCGAACTGCAAATGTCGTTGCTCAGCGAGCGCGATAATGTGTTCGCCGATTTTGACAACGCTCAACTCAAATACTTCAATCAAACGCTCCAGGAACAGGTGGCGGAACTGGAGCAGGAACTTTACCTCGTTTCACCGGAAGGTAATGGCAACCTGTACGCCATGCTGTACGCGCCCCAACGTCCGTGGATGCTGGCCAACATAGAACAACATATCCGCCACCAAAAGGAAATGGTCAGGAATATTCAAAAAAACATAAAGGCCATCCAGCAGGAAAAGGTATTCCGGGAATTTGTGAAGTCTTATGAAATAGAAGATGATTTCTTCTTTTAAGCATGATTTTTATCAATTTTGTTCGATTTTAGCGGACAGATATTCCTCATTCCTCGTTCCTCATCCATTTTCTTATAAATGCCTGATTATCAACACAGATAACTGATAACGAATAACCAACGCATGAAACAAAAAATACGCATGGGCATGGTCGGCGGTGGCATAGGCGCCTTTATCGGCGGCGTACATCGCATGGCTGCCGCTTTGGACGGCGAAATCGAACTGGTTTGCGGCGCTTTCAGCAGCGACCCCGAACGCTCCCGCGTTTCAGGCGCTCAACTGTCGCTCCCCCCGGATCGCTGTTACGGCACGTTTGAAGAAATGATCCGACGGGAAAAACGCCTGCGCCCGGACAAGCGGATGCAGGTTGTCAGCATCGTGACGCCCAACCACGTCCACTTTCCTCCGGCCAAAATGGCGCTGGAAAACGGGTTCCATGTTATTTGTGATAAACCGCTGGCTTTCAATATGAAAGAGGCTTTAGCCCTGGAAAAAATAGTGGCTAAATCGGGTCTTATTTTTGCCCTCACGCACAACTACACCGGCTATCCGATGGTCAAACAAGCCCGCCAGATGATCCGGCACGGCGAACTCGGCCCGATCCGGAAAGTAGTGGTGGAATACCCGCAAGGCTGGCTCAGCACCAAAGCGGAAGATACCGGATCGAAGCAGGCCGCCTGGCGCACCGACCCCTCCCGCAGCGGCATCGCCGGCGCTATGGGCGACATCGGTACCCACGCCGAAAACCTGGCGGAATACATCACCGGGCTGCATATCACTGAACTCTGCGCCGACATCAGCACCTTCGTGGAAGGCCGCCTGCTCGACGACGACGGCAATGTGCTGCTGCATTTTAACAACGGCGCCAAAGGTATCCTGCACGCCAGCCAGATCGCTGCCGGCGAAGAAAACAACCTGAATATTCGTGTGTACGGCGAAAAAGGTGGCCTGGAATGGCGGCAAATGGAACCCAATACCCTGATTGTGAAATGGTTGGGCAAACAAACCCAGATATACCGCACCGGCGTAGGGCCACTGTACCCCGAGTCGCTGGCCCATACCCGTATCCCCGCCGGGCACCCGGAAGGCTACCTCGAAGCCTTCGCCAATATCTACCGCAATTTCGCTTTTTGTGTCCGCGCCCGCATGGAAGGCCGGGAACCCGATCCGGTGTATACGGACTTCCCCAGTGTGCAGGACGGCGTACGGGGGATGCAGTTTATTGAAAAGGTGATCGCGAGCGGGAAGAGTAAGAGTAAGT
>JAYSZC010000815.1:0-3132 GCA_043738235.1 Lewinellaceae bacterium
ACCGTTTCATGTTTTGGAAACCCAAGTATGAAACGGTGTACTCTACAGACTGACGACTGATGACTTCGCACTTCGGACTTGCAACGGACTTCGGACTAATAAAAACGCCGGAACACGAATTGCCGCGTCCGGCGTTAACCAAACCCTTACTGTGTTTATTTGTCCGGCCTGGGGTTGTGCCTAATGGTTTAAGACGGGGTGCTTCTTTAAAAAGGTTGGGTATTTGGTTATTAGTTATCCGTTATCCGTTATCAGGATTTCAGGCACAAATAGGGAAAGAATGCTAAGACTCGTTCCTAATGCCGAACCGGATAACAGATAACTGATAACCGATAACGGGTTCACCCAAAGTAGTGCCGCAGCGCTTCCAGGAAAACATCTTTCTGGCCGGCAGAAACCGTCAGCGAAACGCCATTCTGCAAGACGACATGGCCTCCTTTGCCGCGTACATATTTTTTCAGGTGCTTCAAATGAACGGTATGCGAGCGGTGTATGCGGACAAATGCCGATTCGGGTAAAAGCAATTCGACTTCACGCAGGGTACGGCAAACCAATATCTGTCGGGCGTCCGTAAAATGGAGCACCGTGTAATTGCCGCTTGCTTCGAGATATGCGATTTGTTTTACTTTTTCAAAACACATGCCTTCCATAGTGGGCAATACTATTTTATTGCTAACCCGTTCAGAACGATGCCCGCGCGGCATGGGAACAGACTGTGTGCTGCCCTGCGGTTCGGCAGCATCGGTGGTGTGTGGGTGGACAGAGTGTGCATTTAGCATTTTCGTATTTTTTATCAGGTGCGGCACAGGAGGACTTGTCTATTTAAAAGGGTGATGCAAAAGTATTTGCTGCCGGGAGGTACATCAATCCACCTTTTGCCATAAGTCAGGTTTCCAGGATGGAGCATGCATTTGGTGAAATGATAAAAATCTGACACTTTTGAGGGCACAAACAACACATGGCAAAAACTCCTTCCGACAAACTGTACCGCCTCATACACGCGCTATCTCCGGCAGAGAAGCGATATTTCCGTATTTTCATCCAGGGAAAAACAGAGCGCAGCAGCAAATACCTGCGCTTATTCGAGCTCATGGATGGTCAAGGCGCCTTTGACGAAGCAAGCCTGAAATCAAAAATTTACAAGCACCCGGAGCCGGGCGGTAAAAAATACTCGGAACTCAAATCCTATCTGTACAAGCTGCTGCTCAAGAGTCTGCAATCTTTTGACGAGCAGCAATCGGTACAATTCAAATTGAACGAAATGCTGCAGGGCGTGATGGTGTTGTACAAACGCGGGCACTACGACGATTGCCGGGATCTGTTGCAAAAAGCCGCGAAAATAGCGCGGCAATATGAAGATTTCGGCAGCCAGTTGCACATCATTCGCTGGGAAAAACAATTGGCCTACACCCGCATGGACGTAGATTTTTTGCATAAAAAACTGGAACAGTTGCAGTACCAGGAAGAGCAGGCTTTGCTGCACTTGCGCAACACTTCCGAATACCAAAAAGTCTTTTTTCAGGTGTACACCGCCAACTTCAGGCGAGAAGCCACCCATCGCAACGAGCGCCGTACGGCAGTGCTGCACGAGCTGATTGGGCAGGGCGACGCATTCAGCGATCCTGACCGTGCCACCTCGCACAAGTCCCGGGTGGCGTATTACCGCACCCTGAACATTTATTATTACGCAACGGCGCAATACGAACAGTTTTATGAATTCGGGAAAAAACTAATGTATCTGCTAGAATCTCAGCCGCATTTTTTAAAAGAAAACCTGGCAGACTACATCGCGACGCTCAGCAACCTGATCCTTTCCTGCGGGCTGCTGCAGCGGTATGATGAAGTGCGTATTTACCTGGAAAAACTACGCCGGCTGAACCCGATAACAGCAGACGACCGGCGTAAAATCCACCGCCAGTATTATAGCAACCTGTTTGCATTGTGCACATTTACCGGCGAATTTGAGGAAGCGCGGCGCGAAATGGAGCGTTGTCAGCAGGAGGCATCGCGTTTCAGTGCACAGGATTATGAGACCGCCAGTTTTTATTTTCAATACTGCACGATTTGTTTCGGTTGCGGCGATTTCAATGGTGCGCTGGATTACCTCAACCTGTGGCTCAGCCAACCCCGTTCGGTGGAGCGGGAAGATTTGCAAAGCCTCGCGCGCATCCTTTCATTAGTGCTTCATTTTGAAATGGGAAATATGCTGCTGCTCGAATCGCTGACGCGTTCGGCCACACGTTTTATGCAAAAGAAAAACCGCTACCAGGAATTGGAGCGGCGCTTTATACATTTTATACACGACCTGATGAAAGCGTCCGGCAGGCAGGATATCCGGGCCGGTTTTCTAAAAATGAAAGAAGACCTGGCGGAGATGTCGGGTTACCAGACCTTGCTGCAAACGTTCGATCTGGAAGCCTGGTTGGAAAGCAAGATCCAGGGAGAAACGTTTGCAGCAACGGTGCGGAAAAAGTGGAAAAAAGAGCGGGCCTGATTGTTCTAAGTAAAAAGGGCAAAAAGCAAAGGGCAAAAAACAAGTGCATTTGCGTGTATGCTACGTTTGCTTTTTGTTTTTTGCCTTTTGCCCTTTGTTTTTTGCCTTTGCCCTTTTACTTATTTATGCAGAGCGTTCGTCGCTGTTGTGGCAGACTCCTGCACATTCGAACGGACATCCACCGCCGTCCAACGGGTGCGGTAGGTAAAACGCAATCCTCTCACCGGCGCAATACCACCTTTCAGCTCGTTCATTTGCTCCTCATTCAGGGAAGTGACGAGGCTCTGAACGTTCAGTTCTTCGAGTGTAAGTTTCTCTTTTGCCATAAGAAGGGAAAGTTGAATAGTTTGACTTGTTTGTTAAGTAGTTATCCGTTATTAGTTATTGGTTATCAGTGTTGTTCATCAAGCATTTGCAAAGAATTTAATCTAAGACTGTTTTGCCTGATATACTTATTGATTACCAAAAGTAACCTAAAGATAATTATCCTTCCAAATGGGTGTTCTGCCACATTTTTTCAAAAGTCAGGTTCCTGAGGGGGATTTAAGGGAACACGGATTAAAAGGAAGAGGAATGAGGGATGAGGAGTGAGGAATGATTATAGCCGCTCTGTAAAGAGAATCTGGTTCATAGAGCAG
>JAYSZC010000816.1:0-1276 GCA_043738235.1 Lewinellaceae bacterium
CTTATCAACCTTTATCAACCTTTTTTCATCAACCACAGTGGCTCATTTTTGTTGTTACAAACAGATTTCAAGATGATGAATAATACAGAAACAGATCAAAAGCCCACAACCTCGCGCAGGATAATTATTGCGTCTATCCTCCTTGTCATTCTGGTTGGTTTTCCTGCGGCTTCCTACATATACATGAACAACGGTTTTAACTGGCGCAAACAGGCCATTTCCGAATTAGGTCAATACGGCAAAATCAGACCTGCCTTTTTGATCCTGTCCAACGGGGAAAGGCAAAACCGGCTGGAAAGCAGTGTGGCTGTCATTCATGTTTTTGAAAAAGACCCTGACCTGACCGATGCCAATCGCAAAATATTGGATGATGGCGAGCGGCTTTTCAAACAGTTCGGAATGGTGGGTGACGCGCGGGTAAGAGGCGACTTCAGGATTGCGATGGTGATAGATGGCGGTACTGCGGAGTTTACCTCCTACCGCCAAAAGTTGCCGAATTCCGATTACGCCACTTTTGTATGGACGGGCGGCCTGGATGCCTGGAAGGCGATTATCGATTACGGTTACCAACAATTTTGTAAAAAAGAAGGTGTTGAACCGTTCCCGGAATACTACGCGCTCACGGATACTTCCGGCCAGATACGCCGCTATTACAATGCGCTCGATGAAAAACAGGTGGGCAGAATGGTAGAACACATTGCCATGTTGTTGCCGAGCGTTAAGTAAAAAATAGTTATCCGTTATTAGTTATTGGTTATCAGTGTGGATAATCAAGCATTTGCAAAGAATTTAATCGAAACTGTTTCAGATGTCTACTACAACACAACCGGATATACAATTAGAAAAAAAAATGAACCTGCTGGCTTATGTGGTGTCTGTCGTGGTGCTGTTGCTGGTAGGACTCATGCGCCGGGTGAAATTTGACCTGGGCATTGATTTTCATTTTTTGCCACCCTTGCATGCCTCGCTGAATGCGCTCACGGCGGTGATTTTATTAGTGGCCCTGTATTTTATCAAAAACAAGCAGATAGAAAACCACCGCAAAGCCATTTATGCCGCGATGGTTTGTTCCGCTTTGTTTCTGATGTCGTATGTGTTGTACCATTTTACCACTCCTGAAACCAGGTTCGGTGGTGAAGGCTCCATCAGAACGGCGTATTTCATTTTGCTGATAACGCACGTGGTGCAGGCGGCACTTATCCTGCCTTTTATCCTGTTAACCTTTAACCGCGCTTATACCGGGCAATTTGAAAGGCATAAAAAAATGGCCCGCTGG
>JAYSZC010000817.1:0-3126 GCA_043738235.1 Lewinellaceae bacterium
GAACACGGATTATATGGATGAGACACGGATGAACACAGATTTTTAAAATCCGTGTCTCATCCATATAATCCGTGTTCCATTTGTCAAACCTCTCAACAAAGGATATATGAAAATAGCGATTGGATGCGATCACGCGGGCTTTCCGTACAAAGACGGCATCGTTGCTATGCTGCAGGCCCAGGGACACATGGTACTCGATTTCGGTACCAATACACTCGATTCGGTGGACTACCCTGATTTTGCCCATGCCGTAGCCGAATCGGTGACAGCACACCAGGCAGACCGGGGCGTTTTGCTCTGCGGTAGCGGCAACGGCGTGTCGATTACAGCCAACAAGCACCAGGATATCCGCTGCGCCTTGTGCTGGACCGAGGAAATTGCCGTACTTGCACGCCAACACAACAATGCCAATGTGATCGCGTTACCTGCTCGTTTTGTACCCGAAATACTGGCCCAGGCGATGGTTCGTATTTTCCTGAGCACTGAATTTGAGGGAGGGCGGCATGGAAGAAGGGTGGATAAGATTGCTTTTTAAACTATTGAATCTGAACTATATCATGAAACTACGTTTTTTGTTGTGCGGGCTGTTGATGGCTTCCATATTACAGGCACAAAGTCTCGCAGACTCTATTGCTGTTGCGCAAATGACCAAAATGAAGCGCAATTACGAACTACCCGATCCGAGGCCATTTGCGGAAACGATCCGGGCGGAGGATGCAAAAATATTGCTGGAGATGCTTGCTTCCAAAGAAATGCAGGGGCGCGAAACGGGAGAAGAAGGTCAGCGCAAAGCGGCAGATTACATTGCTGCACAGTTTAAAGCCGCCGGTTTGCCCGCAAAAGGCGACCGAAATACCTATTTTCAGGATATTCGACTGCGCAATACGACCTGGACGGACATCGGCCTGAAAGTAGAAGACCAGGAGTTTAAAAACCGCACCGATTTTTATGTCTATCACGGGTACAACCCCGACAATCCGCTGCTGCGTATTAAAGAAGTGGTGTTTGTCGGATATGGCATTGAAGACTCTCTCTACACGGATTATGAAAAAGTGGATGTGGCAGGCAAAGCCGTTATTTTTTATGAGGGCGAACCGGCATTAGCCGATGGCAAATTCGTCATTACCGGCGAGCAGCGGCGCTCGGGCTGGTCGATGGACTGGAGGAGAAAAGTGCAGATCGCCAAAGAAAAAGGTGCTGTAATGGCCTTTATTATTGACCCCAATTTTGATGACAACCTGACATCGAATAAAAAATCGCTTTCCACTTATGGCTGGAGACCGGAAAGCGTCGATGAAGACAAAATAGCCGAATCGTTCCTGAACAATATTTTTATTTCTACGGGACTGGCCAAGATCATTCTGAAGAACAAAGCCGACAAAGCCGATGCCGTCATTGCAGAGCTGCGGGAAGGCAAAAAAGGAAAAGCAGTCAAAGTCAAAACCAAAATTGAAATCCGGCTGGATAAAGAAAGCAAACGCCTCGAAGGAACCAATGTGGTCGGTATTATTGAAGGCAGCGACCCGGTATTGAAAAACGAATATGTTTTGGTCACGGCCCATTACGACCACCTCGGCTCACCGGACAGCACTGTGATCTACTATGGCGCCGATGACAATGCCTCGGGTACCTCGGGGGTGATTGAAATCGCCCGCGCTTTTGCCGAGGCCAAAGCAAAAGGAGTCGGCCCCAAACGCAGCGTGGTTTGTATGCTTGTGAGCGGTGAAGAAAAGGGGCTGCTGGGATCGAAGTTTTATGTTGAATTTCCACTTTTTTCGCTCAAACAAACCGTGGCAGACGTGAATATCGACATGATCGGACGCACGGATGAACGCCACCCAAACAATGGCAACTATATCTATGTGATTGGTTCTGACCGGCTTAGCACTGATTTACACGAAATCAACGAGTACTCCAATAAGACCTATACCAAAATGGAACTGGACTACAAGTACAATGCCAGGGACGAACCGAACCGCTACTATGAGCGCAGCGACCATTACAGTTTTGCCGAACGCGGGATACCTTCCATTTTTTATTTCAATGGCTCTCATGCCGATTACCACCGCCCGACAGACACGCCGGACAAGATCAATTATGAGGCCTTGGCCAAACGTGCTCAACTGGCTTTTTACACAGCCTGGGACATTGCCAATCGACCAAACAGGCTGAGGGTAGACGTGAAGAAATAAGCGGGATTCAAAATTTGAACAAATTTTGAAAATACACCTTCCGGAAACGAAACTTTCCATACTTTTGCGGTCATTTTTGAAAAGTGAACCATCTAATATTGAATTAAAACAATGGCAAAACGTAAAGTCGCCCAATCCGCTGAGACGATAGAAGTACAGGAAGTGCAGCAGGTATCCGCCCCTTTTTGGGAAAAATATCAGAAAGAAATCCTCTATGCACTCGGTGCAGTAGCAGCTCTAGTAATCGGCTGGTGGTTGTATAAATCCTTGATTGTAGCCCCCAAACAGCAGGAAGCGGTCGCTTCCATGTGGCAGGCGCAAAATATGTTTGAGCGCGATTCTTTCCGGCTGGCCCTCGATGGACCCGGCGGCGGTTTTGACGGTTTTGTTGCATTGGCCGATAAATACAGCGGTACCCCTGCAGGCAATATCTCCAATTATTACGCAGGTGTTTCTTACCTGCAATTGGGCGAATTTGACAATGCCATCCAGTATCTGGAGCAATACGATGCGGAAGGCACCTTGTTGCCGGCCATGAAATACGGCGCTTTGGGCGATGCTTATTCTGAAAAGAAAGAATTCGACAAAGCATTGGATTTGTATGAAAAGGCCTCGGAAGCAACCGATAACGACGTGCTTTCTACCATGTACCTGAAAAAACTCGGTATGTTGTACGACTACCAGGGCAACAAAGCAGAAGCCGTAAAAGTATATGAGCGCCTCCGCCGCGATTTTCCAAACCAGCAATCTCAGGATTGGCGCGAAATTGAAAAATATATTTACCGCGCAGGCGGTAAGTAGTTATCCGTTATTAGTTATTGGTTATCAGTGTTGATAATCAAGTACTTAAGTAGTTATCGGTTATTAGTTATTGGTTATTAGTGCTGATAATCAAGCATTTGCGAGGGTCTTACGACCCCGCACTTTTATGGAA
>JAYSZC010000818.1:0-3125 GCA_043738235.1 Lewinellaceae bacterium
GTTTGGCTTTTCGCGCCGGGTTTGCGCTGCTGCTTTTATGGTCATTTTTCCAATCTACATTTCGGTACAAATGGCTGCCCGCCGTGGTATTGGTAGCACTGGCTGCGCTGATTTACGTGTTCAATTTTCAATTATCGGCTGACCACATGTTTTATCAGCCCAATGAAGTGTTGATGAAAAATGCCGCTGAAAACAAGGTGGATTCCAACCGCATCGTGATCGGGATTGAAAAAAACGGCGCAGCAAAAGCTTATCCCGTTCAGTTTATCGGTTATCACCACCAGGTAAGAGATAAGATTGGAAATCAGGCTGTTATGGTGACGTATTGTACTGTTTGCAGGAGCGGCCGCGTTTTTTTACCCGAAGTAAACGGCCAACCCGAGCAGTTTCGCCTGGTCGGAATGGATCATTTTAATGCCATGTTTGAAGACGCTTCCACCAGTAGCTGGTGGCGGCAGGAAAATGGCGTGGCCATCGCCGGCCCATTGAAAGGCGCCGTTTTGCCCGAAATGACTTGCCGGCAAATGACGCTCGGGCAATGGCTTCGCCTGTACCCGCAAAGCCTGGTCATGCAGCCCGATTCCGCCTTTGCCGAATCGTACGAGCACATGAAAGACTATGAAAGCGGCAAAGGCAAAAGCGATCTGACCCGCACGGACAGCCTTTCCTGGAAAGAAAAATCATGGGTGGTCGGCATTGAAATTGGCAACGAATCGACAGCATTCGACTGGAATAAACTGGTAAAAGAACGAATCATTCATGAAACCGTCGGGCAAACCCCGGTCGTGCTCGCGCTGGCGGCTGACGGACATAGTTTTGCCGCTTTTGAACGTCCGGATGCCGATACTAAGTTTATCCTGCGAAATGATACGCTGATGGCAGGTGTCGCAAAATACGATCTGGCAGGCCGGGCACTCCACTCCGCCGAAACCAAAAAGGCCAACCTGAAAAAAGTAAATGCTTACCAGGAATTCTGGCACAGCTGGCAGATATTTCATCCGATGGGGAAACGGTATTAAGTAGTTATCCGTTATTAGTTATTGGTTATCAGTGTTGATAATCAAGCATTTACAAAGAATTTAATCAAAACTACTTTTGCACACCTACTTAGCTTAATTCACAATTACATTTCATCTTTGTCCATGCGTACAATCTGTATTTTTAGTATCCCGTTCGTGCTTGTTCTGCTTTGGACAGCCTGCCGCGGGGCCAAATCCGGTCTTTCGGCTCCTTTGAGTTATGATAACTACCCGGTCTACCCGGGTAAAGACCTCGGAATCAACTGGTCTCCTTCCAGCACCGTTTTCAAACTGTGGTCGCCTCCAGCCGAAGCGGTGCAAATGCACCTATACGAACGCGGCTCAGGCGGCAGTCCGCTGCAAACCCTGCCCTTGAAAAAAGGCAAACAGGGCGTCTGGAGCATTTCCCTGCAAGGCAATATGCAGGGAAAATACTACACCGTTCAAGTTCGGATCGGCGGACAGTGGCTGGCCGAAACACCCGATCCGTATGCCAAAGCCGTTGGCGTAAATGGCCGCCGCGGTATGATTATTGACCTTTCCGGTACCAATCCCGCCGGTTGGGCTGCGGATAAACGACCTCCACAAGCGGCGTTTACCGATATAATATTGTACGAATTACATGTGCGCGACCTGTCGTCGCACATTAGTTCCGGCATCCGGCACAGCGGCAAATACCTTGGATTGACCGAAACGGGCACGACGAATGCCGGGGATCAAAGCACCGGTATCGACCACCTGAAAGAATTGGGCGTCACCCATTTGCACCTGCTTCCGGTATTCGATTACCGCCACACTTCGGTGGATGAAAGTCTGCCGGCACAGACGCCGCAGTACAACTGGGGGTACGACCCGGAAAACTACAATGTTCCGGAAGGCAGTTATGCTACCGATGCCGCCGACGGTGCGGTGCGCATCCGCGAATTCAAACAAGCGATTCAGGCGCTGCACAACAATGGCATCCGCGTCATTATGGATGTGGTGTACAACCATACCGGCTCTACAACCGAATCCGTTTTTAACCGCGTTGTACCCGGGTATTATTACCGGCATAACGCCGACGGCAAATATTCCGATGCTTCGGCCTGTGGCAATGAAACGGCATCCGAACGCGCCATGATGCGGAAATATATGATCGAATCGCTGCGGTACTGGGTGCAGGAATACCATATCGACGGATTCCGGGTGGACCTGATGGGTATTCACGATATTGAAACCATGAACCTGATCAGCGCTGATTTACACGCCATCGACCCGACTATTTTTATTTATGGGGAAGGCTGGACGGCCGGCGGTAGTCCGTTGCCCGATTCCTTGCGCGCCCTGAAGGCCAATACCCACCGGCTCGACCGCATAGCGGCGTTCAGCGATGATTTTCGCGATGCGCTGAAAGGTTCGGTGTTCAAACACGAAGAAAGGGGTTTCGTCAGCGGCAGACCCGATCAGGAAGAAAGTATTAAATTCGGTATCGTCGCTTCCACCCTGCACCCGCAAGTGGATTACAACAAAGTCAATTATTCCAAAGCGCCCTGGGCCAAAGAACCGTTCCAGACGATCACTTACGTGGATTGCCACGACAACCACACCCTGTGGGATCGGCTGGCCATCTCCTGTCAGGATGCCAATGAAGCCGAACGTATCCGGATGCATAAATTAGCCGGTGCGATGGTACTCACTTCTCAAGGGGTGCCTTTCCTGCACGCCGGGGTGGAGCTGCTGCGCAGCAAACAAGGCGTGGAAAATTCGTTCCAGTCACCCGATTTGATCAATCAGATCGACTGGAACCGCAAAACGCAATATGTCTCCGTACACAACTATTTCTCCCGGCTGATTCGCCTGCGGAAAGCACATCCGGCTTTCAGGATGCCCAGCGCCGAACTCATCCGAACTCATCTGAAATTTTTGGATGTTTCGGACAAAAACCTGATCGCCTACCAACTGTCCAATCATGCCAATGGCGACCGCTGGAAAAATATCCTGGTGCTCTTTAACGGCAACAAGGAGACTAAAACAATCCAACTCCCCAAGGGAAATTGGACTGTGGTTTTGGAAGGCGACGAGATCGACGAACAGGGCATACGGGTTGTCACGCGCCCTTTTGTAGAG
>JAYSZC010000819.1:0-22646 GCA_043738235.1 Lewinellaceae bacterium
ATGAGGAATGAGGGATGCCGAACGCGACTAACAGGAATGAGGGATGAGGAATGGAACTCGGTCATCCCTCATTCCTCTTCCCTCATACCTGATCAGGCATCACGCTCGGCATCCCTCATCCCTCATTCCTCATCCCTATTCAAGCTCCGTGGCAGTTCTTAAACTTCTTCCCGCTTCCGCAGGGGCAGGGCTCATTCCGGCCCACCACTTTTTCCCTCACAATCGGTTGTATACGTTGCACCGGGCCGTTGTGTCCGGCAGCGGCGGCGGCGCGTTGCGCGGCCATTTGCGACTCGGTCATTTCCTGGCCTGAATTATTGGCCCGCAAGCGGCTGGCCTGTGCGCGGCGCTGAGCTTCGGCTGCTGCCTGTTGCTGCTGCGAACGTTGCACCTGTTGTTCATCGGGCAGGGTCAGCGAACCTTTAAGCAGGAAGGACGTGACACTGGTATTGATATGACCGATCAATCCTTCAAACAGGTTGTAGGCCTCCATTTTGTAGATCACCAGCGGGTCTTTCTGTTCAAACGAGGCGCCCTGAACAGATTCTTTCAGGTCGTCCACATTGCGCAGGTGTTCCTTCCAGGCATCGTCGATGAGCGCCAGCGTGGCCACTTTTTCAATGTCGTGCATGATGGATTTGCCATTGGTTCGGATGGCTTCTTCCATATCGGCGCTGATATTCAGGCCGAGGCTGCCATCGGTGAACGGCACTACAATACGTTTATAGCGGTGGCTTTCCCGGGCATACACATCTTTAATAATAGGCAACAAACGGTCGCCTACCTGGCGTGATTTGTGATCGTACAGATCGAACACCTGCTGCTGGAAAGTAGCCAGTACGGTACCCATCGGTGCGGTTTTGAACCAGTTGGCATCCATTTCAGGGTCTACGCCGATGAGACGAATGGCGTCGAGCCGGAAGGTCTCAAAATCGCCGCCTTCGCGGTGTACCTGCACCAATTCGGCGGTAATGGCTGTGAAAGCGTTGTTGATGTCAACAGACAGGCGGTCGCCAAACAAGGCATTGTGGCGTTTTTTGTAAATCGCCTCCCGCTGAATATTCATCACGTCGTCGTATTCGAGTAAGCGCTTGCGAATACCAAAGTTGTTTTCCTCTACTTTTTTCTGGGCGCGTTCGATGCTGTTGGTCACCATCGAATGCTGGATCACATCGCCTTCTTTATGGCCCATTTTATCCATCAGACCTGCGATGCGGTCACTTTGGAACAGGCGCATCAGCTGGTCTTCGAGCGACACATAAAACTGGGATGAACCCGGGTCGCCCTGGCGACCGGCACGGCCGCGCAACTGGCGGTCGACACGGCGGCTTTCGTGGCGTTCGGTACCGATAATGGCCAGACCGCCTACTTCTTTTACACCTGCGCCGAGTTTGATGTCGGTACCACGACCGGCCATGTTGGTGGCGATGGTCACTTTGCTGGCCTGGCCCGCTTCGGCCACAATTTCCGCTTCGCGCTGGTGCTGTTTGGCATTCAGTACGTTGTGGTCGATGCCGCGCATTTTCAACATCCGCGACAACAATTCGGAAATCTCCACCGACGTGGTACCAACCAGGATAGGTCGGCCTTCATCGCGGAGTTTGATAATATCGTCTATGACGGCGTTGTATTTCTCGCGGGCCGTTTTGTAAACGAGGTCTTCTTCGTCTTTCCGGGTGATGGGGCGGTTGGTAGGCACCACCACAACGTCGAGTTTGTAGATGTCCCACAATTCCTTGGCTTCCGTTTCAGCCGTACCGGTCATACCGGCTAATTTGTGGTACATGCGGAAATAGTTCTGAAGCGTTACAGTGGCATAGGTTTGGGTGATTTCGCCCACTTTTACATTTTCTTTCGCTTCCAGCGCCTGGTGCAAACCGTCGGAATACCGGCGGCCTTCCATAACACGTCCCGTTTGTTCATCCACGATTTTTACCTCACCCTCCATAACAATGTACTCATTGTCGTTTTCAAACAGGGTATATGCTTTCAGCAACTGGTGAATGGCATGAACCCGGCGGCTTTTCACCCCGTAGTCCTGCGACAAACGCTCTTTGGCTTCTATCTTTTCATCGTGGCTGAGGTTGGTGTCCCGATCGATATACACCAGTTCTTCCCCAATATCGGGCATGATAAAGAAGCTCGGTTCATTGCTGAATTTGGAAAGGAAATCGACGCCTTTTTCCGTCAGTTCCACCTGCCGGTTTTTTTCGTCGATATTGAACAACAACTCGCGGTCTACCTCTGGCATCCGCTTCGCATTCTCCTGCAAATAAACGTTTTCCGATTTTTGAAGCAGTACTTTGATACCATCTTCGCTCAGAAATTTGATCAGCGGGCGCGATTTGGGCAGGGCGCGGTGCGCGCGCAACAAGGAAAGTCCGCCGCCGCCGTCTTCTGCACTTGTATTACCCGCAGCAATCAGTTTGCGGGCTTCCGTCAGAAACTGGGAAGCGAGTTTGCTTTGTTCTTCGAGCAGTCTTTTGACGGTCGGGTTCAGTTCAACGTATTCCTGGTCGTCGGCGCCGCGGGTAACGGGGCCGGAAATAATCAAAGGCGTCCGTGCATCGTCGATCAAAACAGAGTCCACCTCGTCGACAATAGCGTAATGGTGTTTGCGCTGCACCAGCTCTTCGGGGCTGATGACCATGTTATCGCGGAGGTAATCGAAGCCGAATTCGGAGTTGGTACCGAACGTAATGTCGGCGCGATAGGCTTCAATACGTTCTTTGGAATGCGGGCGGTATTTATCGATACAATCGACCCGGAGCATCAGGAATTCGTAGATCGGGCCTACCCACTCGGAGTCGCGTCGGGCCAGATAGTCGTTGACGGTTACGATGTGCACACCTTCGCCGGCCACGCCGTTGAGGTAAGCGGGCAGCGTACCTACGAGGGTTTTACCCTCACCGGTCGCCATCTCGGCTATTTTGCCGTCGTGCAACACCATACCACCCATCAATTGTACATCGTAGTGTATCATATTCCACAACACTTCACCACCTGCTGCCAGCCATTTGTTTTTCCAGATCGCCTGGTCGCCTTGAATACTGACGTGGATTTTACCCGCCTGGGCCGCTAAGGCGCGGTCGTGATCGGTGGCAATCACCGTCAACGTTTCATTTTGAGAAAAACGGCGGCTGGTTTCCTTCACGACGGCAAAAGCCTCCGGCAAGATCGACAACAGGATGTCTTCCAGCGCTTTATCGCGCGTTTTGCGCAGCTCGTCCACCTCTTTAAAGAGGCGTTCTTTTTCGTTAAAATCTTCCGCGTCGATGGCCTGCTGCTGAACAGATACAATTTCAGCATCAATATCGGCTAAGTATTCCTTGATCCGGGTGCGAAATTCGAGCGTTTTGGCGCGCAGTTCGTCGTTGGAAAGGTCCTGATATTGCTCGGAATAATTATTTATTTCGGCTACCGTCGCCTGATACTGTTTCAGGTCGCGGTCTTGCTTGGTGCCGAGTATTTTCTTTAGAAATCCAAACACGATGTCGGGAATTATGAGTGGTGAACGATAAATCAAAGGGCAAAAAATACAAAAGGCAAATTATACAATGCCTCTGTTCAAAGCCGCAAAGATACACTTTCGCTTTGGTGCAAAAGGAGGGCAATGACACATTTCATTCCATGTCGGAAAATTGCCATTATTTTGACAAAATGGCAGGCAGGCGAGGTTGGAGTGGAAAAAGTGGCAGGGGTTTTTTTGGCGGGTGATAAAATTTCTTTTACCTTCACCCCCACATCAAACACTCCTCATCATAATCCTCTTCTATTATGTCTTTCCAATCGAATCCGCAGCTCGAACTTGCCTTCGATTATGTGCGCCATACGCACAAAAACATCTTCCTGACCGGCAAGGCAGGAACGGGCAAAACCACCTTTTTACATCAGATCAAACAGGAAGCGACCAAACGTATGGTCGTGGTAGCGCCCACGGGCGTCGCGGCCATCAACGCCGGCGGCATGACCATCCACTCGTTTTTCCAGCTGCCTTTCGGGCCGTATTTGCCCGGCAGCGTGCAGGACCCCTCGCGGCAGCGGCGTTTTTCGGGTGAAAAAATTCGCCTGATCCAGAGCCTCGACCTGCTGGTGATCGACGAGATCAGCATGGTGCGGGCCGATGTGCTCGACGGCATCGACGACGTTTTGCGCAGGTACCGCGACCGCTCCAAACCCTTCGGCGGGGTACAATTGCTGATGATCGGCGACCTGCACCAACTGCCGCCCGTGGTGAAGGACGAAGAATGGAACCTCCTGCGAGAACATTACCAGACGGCCTACTTTTTCGGCAGCCATGCCCTGCGCGGCACCGATCCGGTTTCCATCGAGTTGAAACACATTTTTAGGCAGTCGGACACCACCTTCATCGACCTGTTGAACAAGGTGCGCGACAACAAGATCGACGAGGCGGTGCTGGCCACGCTCAACAGCCGCTATGTCGCCCGTTTCCAGCCTACGGAGGAAGAACCTTATATCACCCTGACGGCGCACAACGCCTCGGCACAGGAGATCAACAGCGAAAAATTAGCCGAAATCGCGCAGCCCCTGCAAACCTTTAAATCTGTGGTGAAAGGCGAGTTCCCAAACTACGCTTTTCCAGCCGACGAGGTACTGGAGTGCAAAAAAGACGCGCAGGTGATGTTTGTCAAAAACGATATGGCGCGTGAAAAACGCTTTTTCAACGGCAAAATCGGCAAAATAACAGGCTTCCGCGAGGGCATTATCATCGTCCGCTGCCCCGGCGACGACGAGGACATCGAGGTGGTGCCCGCCGAATGGACCAACGTGAAATACACCCTCAACGAAAAAACAAAAGAGGTAGAAGAACAATTGCTCGGCACCTTTACGCAATACCCGCTCAAACTTGCCTGGGCCATCACCATCCACAAAAGCCAGGGGCTTACTTTCGAGCGCGCCATCATCGACGCGCAGGCTGCCTTCGCACACGGACAGGTGTACGTGGCGCTGAGCCGCTGCAAAAGTTTTGAAGGCATCGTGCTGCGCTCCAAAATCATTCCTTCGAGCGTCCGCACCGACCATGTGGTGAAAAACTACACCGAAGAAGCCGACAAAAACACGCCCGACGAGCAGCACCTGACCCGTTCCAAAGCCGAATTTCAGCAATCGCTCATCCTGGAATTATTCGATTTCAATCGCCTCCGCAAACATTTAACCCAACTGAACCGGCTGATGTACGAGCACGACAATACCCTGCACGCGGATGCCGGACAACAACTAAAAACCATCGAATCCCGAAGCAGTGACCTGGTTTTTACCATGGCGGAGAAGTTCAAACCTCAAATCCGGCAGTATTTTGCACAGGATATGTTGCCCGAAGACAACCCGGAACTGCAAATGCGGCTGCAAAAAGCGGGCGCTTATTTTGAAGAACAATTGGGCAAAGACCTGCTGCCCGCTACCCGGAATATTCAATTTTTGACGGACAATAAAGCAGTTCTGAAAACCGTGCAGGATGCTTTGGAAGCGCTGCAAAAAGAAATGTTTGTCAAAAACGCCTGTTTTGCCGGCATACAGGGCGGTTTTGCCGCCGTGCGTTATTTGCGGGCCAAAGCGGATGCCGAACTGGATTTCCGCACGGCCAAAACCCCGATACCGGCTGCCGCCGGGATACCCAAAGACACGCCGCACCCCGTCCTGTTTACCCGCCTGAAAAAATGGCGTGTAGACATGGCCGAACTGTTCAACCTGGAATTATACGAAGTGCTGCCAACCCGTTCGCTGCTTGAAATCGTACAATTTTTGCCCCTGGATATTGCCCTTTTGAGAAAAATAAAAGGCGTTGGAACGGTCAAAATCAAACAATTCGGTGCAGAACTCATTGCGTTGGTGCAGGCCTACTGCTCGGAATATAATATTCCCACCGATCAATTGCACGCTCTGGCCGCCGCCGCATTGGCCGAACAAGCGCCCAAAACCGATACCAAAATGCTCAGTTTTGAACTGCTCAAAACGGGCAAAAACATGGATGAAATTGCTGCCGAACGCAGCCTGACGCGCGGCACCATTGAAGGCCACCTGGCGCATTTCATTGGGCTGGGCGAACTCGATGTTTTTACGCTGATGGAACGGGAACAGGTGGAAGAAATCGAAACGTATTTCCGGGAACAAAATACGCCCATAACGGCCGTAGCCAAAGCGCATTTTGAAGACCGGTATTCCTACGGACAACTGAAAATGGTGCTGGAGTATATGCGGGCAGCCGACGGACTTACTGGGTGAATACCACCTGACCCACTGCGATCCGTTTGCCGTCTATCCAAACAGCCGCTTGGTAAACCCCGGCAGGCAACTCCTGTTTTTCCAGTAAAAAGGGCAATTGAGGCATCATGACGCTCCGAACTTCTCTGCCATGCACATCGTATAGTTGTAACCGGTGCGTTTTTTGTATATCGAAAACCTCCAGCGACACCCAACTGGACTGTCCGGCCGGGTTGGGTGTAAAGTATATTCGTGCGTCGGGTTCATACACGGGCGGTTCCGGTTTGGAGCGAATAAAACCTGTATCGACAGTGTGTTGCACGGTATTCGTCAGCACCGGGGAATTAAAGTCGAAATAAATAGAGGCCCGGTTTCGGATGATCGTGCCCAATTGTGTTTGGGGAGCCGGGCGGACGGAAAATTGCACAAAACCATGCGAAGCAGGTTCATTCCGGTTGCTGTCGGGCAGCATAATAGTTTCAAAAACAAAAGCAATGGCGCGACGGATGCTATCCAGTTCAACGCGATAAGCATGGCTGCTTAACTCCGGTTTGAAAGAGGTCCATTCCAGCGATGCGTCCAGCGTATCGCGTATAACTACCAAAAATGCCGTATCAGTACCCGTGTTCTGGAACCGGATGGTGTAGCGCAATGGCTGCTTCGGCTTTATCTCCTGCCGTTCGCCCCAACCTTTCGGCTGGCTGTTTTTGTCATTCGGATCGAATGACCCGATCACATCCTGGCAATCCGTGGATTCAAAAGCGCTGCCGGTCCACCCTGTAATATGGAATGGGCGCATTTTTGTGCGTGTAGGTCGCCAGCACTTCTCCGGTAGAACAGCGGCGTTTCACCACGCCGCTTTGGGAGGCCAGCCAGATCGTATCGCCTTTGATAAAGTGGCCGGTTGCGCGATTCAGGTTAAAAAGTGTATCCAGTTGCGCAGAGAGGCCTGCCGGAATCATAGCCAGCAGGCAAATGAATAAGTAGTTTTTAAGCATAGTTTTGTGTGCTTTTCGACATGTGGTATAAAGGTATTTAAAAAAACAAATACTAGTATTATACAGAATTAGTGTGATAAGATGACGCGTTTGTACTTTAGCCCCTGCACAATTTACTCCGCAAAAGATGCAATTAAGATACCTCCAAACCTTATTCGTCATTGTCGCCCTGTTCTGGCCAATCTTTCTTCTTTCCCAAAGCCAGCCCACGCTTGCGCCCTGGCGCAACGGCAGGCTATGGGGATTCGCCGATCCTCAAACAGGACAAGTCCGCATCTCGCCCGAATTCGATTCCGTCGGGCTGTTCCAACTGCCCTATGAATCGCAACCCTCTCCGCTCGCCTGGGTCAAAAAGAACGGGCAATACGCACTGATAAATACTGCTGGAACGCTGGTGCTGCCCTTGGTGGAACCGGCGCCCTTGCTGTTGAACAGAATTTGTGAGGATGGTTACATGATCGAGCGGTATGCGTTCGGCGTGGCTTCATTGCAGGAGGAAACACAATTACTGGCCGACCAGGAAGACAAATACTATTTCCGGCCGGTAGCCTATTTCAATGCGCAAGGCCGGCCTATGGTGGAGCCGTTTTTGTATGAAACTCGAATGGACGGGCATCTGTATGTAGATGACGTCGAGTCCGAACAGGAGCCTGATTCCCTCCTGAAGGTGCTCTGTAATTACAGACAAGTTTGGAAAACCGGGAAAGTGGGACTGCTAGATCTGCGCACAGGCCGAATGTTATTGAAACCGGAATTCCTGTTTATAAAAGCAGCAACGCAGGTAGCCTATGTCATGCATGAAATTCTTGATACGGCTTACATCGGCCGGAGGAATGGGCTGATCGATCTTCAAACGGGCAAGGAATGGTCCTTTCCAGACAGTATCCAGCTAAGAGTGACGCCCGAAACCGGCGACCTGATACTGGCTGAAAACACCCGAACAAAATTGTTCGGTTTTATATCGCCCGGCGGTCGCCTTGTTATCCCGTTTCAATTTAAAAATGCCCTCCCGTTTTCGTCAACCGGACGGGCAAAAGTCCAACGCGTCGATGAAATCTGGTACGTGATCGACTCGAAAGGCCGCGAAATATCGAGACTGGGGAAGTCGCCTTATGAATTTACGGACCGTTACGGGCATGTCTGGATTATCTCGGATGCCGATGGGCTGTGCCGTATTCGCCAGGCATCGGACAATCTTCCGCTCGGTCGAATCGGCCTGGACTATATACCGACAGAAGTAAAATTATCCGGAAAAACCTGCTGGATAGCCCGCAAAGGCCACAAATCAGGCCTGCTGGATGAAAAAGGCCGCATTTTGTTGCCGTTCGAATTCGATATGATCGACTTGTTTCAAGGGTCGCATTTACCGAAGGATACGCCGGTGTTGGAAAAGTATTTTTCCGTCACAAAAAACAACCGAAAATGGGTGTTCGATACCAAAACTTTGCAACCGCTCCGACCCAAACTGGAACCTGGAAACGGCTTGATCATGGGCCAAACCTTCGATCAAAGTAATTTCGGATTGGTCCAGCCCATTTCGGGCGACAGTGTATTTCAAATCGAATTGGCCCTCGAAAAATTCGATTTGCTAAATATCCGTACCGGCCGCAGGTGGAACATCCGCAATGCCCGGAATGTCCGATTCAGCCATGAAGACGAAAGAGGCGGTCCTTTTCTGTACGTCAGCGCTACCGATGGCTCGGGTGTGGAGGAGCGTTTTTCCCTGGATGGCCGGCTTACGCCCTGGCTTACCAACGGGTACAACGGTTACCTGAAAGGGCTGGGAAACTGGCGAACAGGGGTAGATGTGCTTTCCAAAGACGTTGTCGTACTGGACTCCGCAGACCGGGTCATCTGCCGGTTCCCGGCGCCCTTTGAGGGACAAAACCGTATCACGATAGAAACGAACCGCGAAGGGACAAAAATGCCTTTTGCCGTCGTCATCAAATCGGAAAACGGGGAAATGGCCGTGTTTTCCTTGCAAGGGCGCCGTGTTTCCCCTCCAGGTATCACCAGCGTATGGATGACCAACGACGTACTTTTTGCGGCGCAACAGGGAAAATGGGGCGCAATTCTGTTGCCTGAAGGCCGGCAGGTACTGCCGTTTATATACAAACAGATTTTGTTCCGCGACGGCCATTTATCCGCCATCGATTTCAGCGGAACGGAAACGCAATTCGACTTGCAGGGTAATCTGTTGCGCACTTATCCGGAAGGTTATATCGGCATCAGCACTTTCCAGAACGGGCTCCAATTGGTGACTAATTTTAAAGAGCGGACGTTTTTGAACGAGCAACTCGAATTTGTCCGGTTCCCGGGCGTCATGCAGGCAGGTCCTTTTTCAGAGGGTTTGGCGGGTGTCCAAATGGTCGACAAGCGCTGGCATTACATTCGCCCAACAGGAGAAAATGGTTTGGAAGGAGTGTATGCCCAAACAGGCCCGTTCCTGAAAAATCGCGCAGTGGTGACCAAGCCCGACGGCGCGACACAGGTCATCGATACAACCGGTCAGGTGCTGCTGCAATCGCGGCGCCCGGGTGATTGTTGCAACCGCCCTATTCTGCGGCTCGGCGACGACTTTTTTGTGGTCATGGATTCGCTCTCCAGGCGGATTTACAATGTGGACGGACGACTGATCCTGGAGCATTGCACTTGTGCAGCCAATTCCATGCAACAGGGGTTCGCTTTCTTTTACTGCAATGGAAAATTCGGGCGACTACAGAAAGACGGGAAAATTGAACATCTGGGAAAAAAGGATTTTGTCTTTGAAAAAGATGGATACGGACGTGTCCGTACGGTATTGCCAAATTTCCCCTGCCCGGTAGAAGGTTTGCTGGATTCGTTGAGCGGTAATTGGATCGTGGAACCCCGACCCAATTACCGGGTTGTAGCGTTTACAGACAACCCGATCGTTTTCATTCACCACAAGGATTCTATTGATAACCAGATCGTTATAGACCGCAAGAGCGGTAAAACACTGGCCACAAACATATCCATTTTGGAAGAAGTACGCGACCTGGGCTGGCTTGTACGGCAAACAGGTACAGATTCGACCTTCCTGTATAATCTTGATTTCAGCGCTAAAAGGCCCTGGCCCGCTGAACACACCCAAATCCGCTGGAACGATTCCGTACAACTTTATGAAGTCCGAAAAACAGATTATACTTTCGTCGGCTATTTGTCTATGCAAGGTCATGTTTTATTTAAAGACTAATCGCCATTGCCTTTTTACATTTTACATTTTTTACCCTCTTGCCATGTTCAAACACCTTTTTTCTTTATGTCTGTTACTGGCATTTCCCTTTGCCGGATTCAGCCAGATCAATCCTGCCAACATCGATATTGTGCGCGATAGTTTCGGGGTGCCGCACATTTTTGCAAAGACCGACGCCGAAGTGGCCTACGGCTTAGCCTGGGCGCATTGTGAAGATGATTTTGCCACGCTTCAAACCTGCTTCCTGGCGGCCAAGGGTTTGCTGGGGCAGGTGAAAGGCAAAGATGGGGCTGCTGTCGACTATGTGGTGCAGGCCATACGCGCCCGGGAACTGGCGGTAGAAAAATACCATACCCTGACGCCCGGTTTTCAACAGATACTGGAAGGTTATTGCGCCGGTTTCAACCAGTTTGCAAAAACCCACCCCAAAGAGCTGCAACACAAAAACCTCGCGCCCATTACGCCCCTCGATATGTCGACTTTCGGGGTATTGCAATTGTTTGTGTTTACGGGCGGCGATGCAGCCCTGCAATCCATCGTAGCCGGAGATGTTCCGCTCGCCGAAATGCCGGCGGCGCACGGCTCCAATGCCTATGCTTTCAATTCGAGGAAAACCAAAGACGGGCAGGTATACCTGAATATCAATTCGCACCAGCCCTGGGAAGGTATTGTCTCCTGGTACGAAGCGCACTTGTGCAGTGAGGAAGGACTGAATATTGTGGGCGGTCTGTTTCCCGGCGCGCCCTGCATTTTGCACGGTTGCAATGAGTACCTCGGTTGGGCGCATACCGTCAACAACCCCGACAAGTCGGACGTGTATCAATTAGAGATGAATCCCGAAAACGACCTTCAATATCGTTTTGATAATCAATGGCTTACGCTGGAAGAGCGCAGCATTCGCCTGAAAGTAAAAATAAAAGGTATCCCGGTATCCGTACGAAAAAAAGCCTGGTGGAGCGTATATGGCCCGACTTTTAAAAATAAAAAAGGGATGTTTTCCATCAGAAGTTCGGGATTGTTCGATATCCGGGCATTGGAAGAGTGGTACCGCATGAACAAGGCCCGCAATTTCAGCGAGTTTTACCAGGCGCTCAAAATGGAAGCCATTCCCGGTTTCAATGTCGTCTACGCCGATCGCTACGACACCATTTTTTACCTTAGCAATGGCAAATTACCCATCCGCACACCCGGCTACGACTGGCGCAACACGGTGCCCGGCAATACTTCCCGCACTTTGTGGACGGAATTTCACCCGCTTGAAAAATTGCCGCAAACCCTTAATCCGGCTTCAGGTTATTTGTTTAACAGCAACCACTCACCGTTCAATGCTTCCGCTCCGGGAGACAAGCTGGAAGCGTCCCGTTTTGATCCGACCATGGGTTATGAAACCTACGACAACAACCGCAGCCGACGGTTTATGGAACTGATCGAACCACTCGATAAATTGGATTACGCCGATTTTAAACGCATCAAATACGACCAGCAATTGCCTGCCCAACTGTCTTATGCCGTCAATCTGGATAGTTTGTTTTTGCTGCAAGCGAAGCAGTACCCGGACATTGCTCCACTATTGAACGCCCTGCGCAACTGGAACCGGCAGTCGGATATCCACAATACGGGCGCCACGCAGTTTTTGGTCATGGTGCAGTATATTTCACACAAATACCGCCTGAAAAACATTTATCAGCGCAAAACCTTGACCACCGCCGAAAGCCTGGATGCCTTGCGGCATACCAAACGTTATTTGCTGAAACATTTCGGGAGGCTGGATGTGCCGCTGGGCGCGTATCAAAAAATGGTGCGCGGTAAAAAAGTGCTGCCTCTGGCGGGTCTGCCCGACGCCATTGCCGCTATTTACAGCACGCCTTATAAAAAAGGGATGGTGCAGGGGTTTGTCGGCGACTGCCTGATTCAATTGGTGCGTTTTACGCCGCAAGGCCCCATCATCGAATCCGTCAATACTTACGGGGCATCCAACCGCCCGGACAGCAAGCATTACAGCGACCAAATGGAGATGTTTCTGGAGCATAAAACCAAACCCATGAGTCTCGATAAAAAGACGGTGTACAACAAAGCGGAGCGGATTTATCACCCCGGTTTTTAAAGGGCAGACGGGGAAAGAAAAAATTAAGTAGAAGGACAAAACTGCAAAGGGCAAAAAGCAATGTAAATCAATGAGTTACAGAAGATTTGGTATTAACTAATTTTGAACACATACTTATTTAGTGGCGATGGCGTTTTTTTGCATTCTTTTTCAATCGCATCCTCCTTTTCGCCTCCGTTAAAATTTATAAGTAGGTGTGCAAATTAGTTTTGATTAAATTCTTTGCAAATGCTTGATTATCAACACTAATAACCAATAACTAATAACGGATAACTACTTATTCATGCTTGCTTTGTACTTGCGTACCGGCCTTTTTGCACTTTTTTTGGGCTTACCGTCTGTGTTTGTTGCTCAAAAGACCAATCCTCCTGCCAACAAGCCGACCACTGCCAACAAACCTGTCGCACCTGCGTTGCCTCCGGCAACCGTGCCTTACGCCGTCCGTGACACAGCCATTGCCAAACTTTTTGAAAAACCTGCGGATATTCAATGGGTCAAAACCTTCAAAGGCCGCCTGGATGATGCCTCCGTGGTCGATATTTCGCTCGGCTTCGACGGCTATTCCTGCCGGGGTTATATGGCCTATTCCAAAAGCCGTATTCGTTTCCGCTTAGAGGGCTATTTCGATACCCTTTCCGGCTTCCAGTTAGAAGAGCGGGATATGTCGCGCGGCCTCACCGGATACCTCATCGGCGCATACAGCAACCGGCGTCTGACGGCAGAATGGACCAACCACGACCGCAGCCTGGGTAGCCGGATTGAAGCCGAAGAGGTAGCGCCCGGGCAGTCGCTGACCGTCAATTGCAGCGATAACAAATGGAGCAGCCGCTATATCACCCGCTACAACAATGCCCGCTGCGATATGGTATTGGTGCGTTCGCACAACGGCGCGCTCGACGGATTCCTCTGGATAGAAGCCGACAATAAAACGTACCGCTTGAAAGGCGATATAAATTTCGACGGCAACTATGAGATTGAAGCCTTGTTGCCCAATGGCAAAGTAGCGGGTCTGCTGCAAGGCAACATCAAACCCGGCCAGAATACCGATTGTAACTGGATCGGCAGCGGTGAAAAACGTTCCTTTAAGTTCACCTTGAAAGATCATTTCCTCTCCGGTTGTTACGAATATGCCGACTATGCCACCAGTTACGATGCGTTGTATCCGCGCACGCCTTGCACGGGTTGCAATACCTGGCTCGATCAGCAGGTGACCGGCTGGGTAAACCGTTGTAAAACAACACTTTCCGAGAAAAAAACAACGCTTACGCCCGCTAATCGCAGCACGCAGCGCGCCAGCGCCTGGTCGGAAATAGCCTGCTGGACAGAAAATATTTTCAGCGGTTATTTCTCCTTTTCGGAAACCTGGGACACGCGCATTGACGGAATTTCTTACAATTTCGACCTGCGCACCGGGAAACCGATCACATTCGTCGAACTCTTCAACAAGGGATTCGATGCCAAAACCTGGCTGGCAGACTACGCCAAACGGGAATCACCGAAACTACCTCCCTTTGCCGGCGACCCACAGTACCGCGAATGGCTTGACAAAGAAGGATTTCCCTTGTTCACCCTGCGCCGCGACGGACTGGAAATCAGCACCTTGTTTCATCCTGCGTATGGCCGCCAGGCACTGCTGGTGCCTTATGGCAGCCTCAAACCGTATATGCGGAAGGATAATCCGGTGGCGGATTTGGTGAAGTGATAAAAAAAGTAAAGGGCGAAAGGCAAAGGGCAAAAAATGGCCACTCGATTTAACTTTGCTTTTTGCCTTTTGCTTTTTGCCTTTTGTTACCCTTTCAGCAACGCAATCAACTGCTCCGCCACACCCACACTCGTGCTGGACGAAACCCGGACGCGCCGCATCGTTCCATCCACTTCGCAGGCGGCAAAAGCGTGGTAGTTGCCGGAAGCGTCGCGTTCGCAGTGGACGCCGAGCGGGAGCTGGCAGCCACCGCTCATCAGTTGCAGCACCCTGCGCTCCACGTTGGTGCAGGCCGATATGTCGGGGTGGTGCAATTTTTTCATAATCAGGCGGGTAGCGGTATCGTCGCGGTTGGTTTGCCAGGCTAATACGCCTTGTGCGGGCGCCGGAACAAACTCGCGGGGATTCAGTTCCACCAGCAAAAAGTCGGAAATATCCAGCGCAAGCCGGCTCACACCCGCTGCGGCCAGAAAAATAGCGTCGAAATCGCCGGAACGGAGTTTTTCGAGGCGGGTCGGCACATTGCCGCGAATATCCTTCAATTGTACATCCGGGCGAAAATCAATCAGTTGCGCTTTGCGCCGGTTGGCGGAAGTGCCTACGACAGCGCCTGGTTTTATTTTAAAAATTTGTTGCGGATCGACGGCATCCCGGCGCACAATCAACCAGTCTGCCGGGTTGTCGCGGTAAGACACGGCAGTAATCACGAGTCCGTCCGGCGGGCTGGTGGGCAGGTCTTTCATAGAATGCACGGCGAGGTCTATATCGCCCCGCAGGAGCGCATCCTCGATTTCTTTGGTAAAAAAACCTTTGCCTTCCAATTTGTCAAAACCCAGGTGCTGCACCAGGTCGCCCTGTGTTTTTATAATGACCAATTCACTTTCCACACCGATGCGGGCGAGTTCCGATCTGGTAAATTCCGCCTGCCAGAGGGCAAGTTTGCTGCCACGGGTACCAATTTTAAGCATACCGCAAACGTAGGGCGAAAATGGATTTTTATCGTGTCCGGAGTATGGAATAATTCAAAATCGCAGAAAAATGCCTTTAATTTGCGGCGAACAAATGCCCTGATACGCATGATGACGACAAATCGCAATCTAATCTGGTTGCTGGGAGCGGTGGCGCTTGCTGCTGTTTTCTACTATTTTGCTGATATTCTTACCTATATCCTGTTGGCATGGGTTTTTTCCATGCTGGGCCGGCCTTTGATGGTCTTTTTCCAGAAACGGCTTCGTATCGGGCGTTTTCGCGCAGGGCCGACGACAGCCGCTTTGCTGACTATTGTTACATTTTACAGCATCCTGGTGGGTGTGTTGCTGGTGTTCGTGCCAACCATGGTGGCACAAGCCCGCAACTTGTCCACCGTTGATTATCAGGCGCTTGGAGAAAAGCTACGCGCACCTTTTTTCCACTTGGACGTGCAGATGCACCAGCTCGGTTTGTTATCGCCCGGCGAGTCGTTGGCCACCAAAACCCAGGAAATTCTGAGCGCCTGGTTCAAACCGACGCTGGTGGGTGATTTTCTGGGTAGTTTTTTGGGTGTGGCCGGCAATGTTGTAGTGACCTTTGTATCCGTCACGTTCATTTTATTCTTTTTTTTACAGGAAAATCGCTTGTTTCTCGATATTCTGCACGCCTTCGTCCCCAACGAACAGGAACCGAAAGTGCGCCATGCCGTGCAGGAAAGCAGCACGGTACTGACCAGTTATTTTGGCGGACTGCTGACCCAACTGGTTGCTTTTTCGATGATGATTACCCTCATCCTCTGGGCGCTGGGTATCGACAATGCGCTGCTCATCGGAGCGTTTGGCGGCATTTTTAATGTGGTACCTTATGTCGGCCCCATTTTGGGGATGATTTTTGGCGCATTTATCACCGTTTCATCGCATTTGGATGTGGAATTTGCCATGCTGTTACCGATGTTGCTCAAGGTATTGGCAGCCTTCATGATCACGCAGATGATCGACAACAACTTTTTGGGACCGATGATCCTGTCGAAAAGTGTGCAGGCGCATCCGCTCGAAATTTTTATAGTCACCCTTGTTGCCGCCAAATTAGGCGGTGTGGTAGGTATGGTTATCGGCATACCGGTATACACGGTGTTGCGCGTCGTAGCGCGTATTTTCTTTGGAGAATTTAAACTGGTACAACGCCTGACGGTGCATTTATCCGAGGAAGAAACGCCTCAAACAGAACCGGAGGAATAAATCTTTCGCTTTATTCCTTCCTTTCTTGGACAATTCGAAGAGTAGCCTTACTTTTGCCGCCCGATTTGAAAAACAGAAATGCCGATGAACGCGTTCGCTCCTTATTCCATCCCGATCCAGGGGCTGAAAATCGGTTTGCATCATTTTCAGTTTTTGATCGACGATTCTTTCTTCGCGCTGTACGAAGCATCGCCTGTTCAGGAAGGTAAGCTGAATTTTGAGGTGCATTTTGAAAAGCGCGCAGATATGCTGGTGATAAATTTTGAGGTGGAAGGCAGTGTGCAGGCTGAATGCGACCGTTGTACGGCCATGATTGATTTGCCTTTGAAAGATGAACGGCAACTGATTGTCAAGTACGGCGAAGCGGAAGGAGGAGAAGATGACGAAGTGGTGTTTATCAGTCGGGAAGCACCCAATTTTAATCTGGCGCAATACCTGTATGAGTTTACCATATTGGCATTGCCCATCAGAAATACATTTGATTGCCAGAATAGTCCCGTTCCGCCCTGTAATCGCGAGGTGCTGGATTTTCTGGAAAAGGAAGAAAAAGAATTGGAAGAGCGAAAATCAGCTAATATCTGGGACGCGCTTAAAGATTTAAATAAAGAAAACTAATTCAATCTCAATTAGTTGTGGTGTGTTGTAATAGCCGCCTCAACAAAATACGGATAAGTCATGCCAAATCCTAAATGGCGGCACTCCAAGCGCCGCACGCGCGCTCGCCGCACACACTACAAGACGGTAGCCCCGCAAATAGCCACCTGCAAAAACACGGGTGAAAAGCATTTATTACACCATGCTTACACTTTTGAAGGTGACCTGTATTACCGCGGTCAGGTATTGATTCCGGGCAAAAGCAACCCTTCGGCTGAAGCGTAGTTTTTTTGATGCCGGTTTTTTTGAGGAGGCTCCAATCCTGCGTGTCAGGGTGCTATGGGGCTTTTTCTATTTGTATGAATATGGCTCCGGCATGGAGACCGGATGGCCGATAATTACGCGCAATCCTTTGAAAGCCAAGCAGTTCAATTAAATTCATCATCACTTGAATCAAGGCCAATGAAGCAAATCGTCAATACCGCCCGGGCGCCACTACCAATCGGCCCTTATAACCAGGCCGTAGCATTCAACGGATTGTTGTTTGTTTCTGGACAGATTGCAATCGATCCTTCCAGCGGAAACCTGGTGCTCGACCACATCGAAGCGGAAACCCACCAGGTGCTGCAAAACCTGCAAGCCATTCTGGAAGCGGGCGGAAGCAGCCTGCAAAAAGTATTGAAAGCCACCGTTTTTGTCAAAGACATGGAACTTTTTGGGCGTATCAATACTGTTTATGGGGAGTATTTCCAACCGGAATTTGCGCCTGCAAGAGAACTGGTGCAGGTAACAGCACTGCCCAAGTATGTGAATATTGAGATTTCAGTTATTGCCCAAATTTAGTGTTTTGGTATTTAGTGTTTTTGATCGCACGGGTTTGGCTTGAGTTTCTGAATCAGAAATTGCATCGCATTTCGATTAAGATTAAAACCCATTCCGGCGCAACGCACCACTAAAACACCAAAACCCTAAAACACCAAAACACATTTTCTACATGAAAAACGTCCTTTCCTGCATCCAGCCTACCGGCGACCTACATATTGGCAACTACTTTGGCGCGGTGCAAAACTGGGTGCGCCTGCAAGAAACGTATCAATGTACCTACGGCGTGGTCGATTACCACTCCATGACGATGCCGTACGATGCTGCCCAATTGCGGGAAAATACCTGGAAAATGGTGTTTCAACTGCTTGCATGCGGCATTCAACCGGAAAATATGTTTATCCAGAGCCTGGTGCCGGAACACGTCGAACTGTGCTGGATTCTGGGTTGTACAACTTCATTCGGCGAACTGTCGCGCATGACACAGTTCAAGGACAAGAGCGACCTGCTGCGGGAAAAAGACAAGGAAGCGTTCGTTAGCCTCGGGCTTTTTGCCTACCCGGCGTTACAGGCTGCCGATATCCTGATATACCGGGCGGATTATGTGCCGGTGGGCAAAGACCAGGAACAACACCTCGAATTGTCGCGGAATATTGCACAGCGTTTCAACCACCAGTTTGGGAACGAGTATTTCGTACATCCCGAGCCGCTGTTTACGGAAACGCCCAAAATCCTTTCTCCGGCTGATCCCAACCGGAAAATGAGCAAAAGCCTCGGCGAAAAACACTATATTAACCTGTTTGCCGAAGAAGAGCGCATCCGCAAACAAATCAAATCTGCTGTCACCGATACCGGAGAAACGGCAGCGGGAGAAATGAGCGCCGGGGTAAAAAACCTCTTCGAGTTGCTCCGCGCCTGCGGCAATATGGACGCACACAACAGCCTCATGGCCGACTATGAGTCGGGTACCCTGAAATACAGCGCACTGAAAGAAGCCACAGCCGACACCCTGGCAGCGCTCATTCAGCCGTTTCGGGAGCGGCTGTCCGAATTGAATGCCAATAAAGCGGCTATTCAATCGCAAATCCGGGAGAGCAGCGCCGTCATCCGCCAACGCGCGCAGCAAACACTGCGGGAGGTGCGGGAGATTGTGGGGTTGTGCTAGTTTAGGGGTTTATGGTTTATAAAAGTTTATAGGTTTATGGGTTTATAGGCGCCGCTCTATAAACCCATAAACTTTTTATAAACCATCAACTTTTTATAAACCTATAAACCAGCCTCAATATGCCCGCTATTTGTCAAAAACGAACATTCGCTGCGATTACAGTAGGGGAATCGGTTATTTTCACACTCCCTTGTGAAAACCAATTTCACAATAGTAAGTAGGTGTGCAAAATTAGTTTTGCTTAAACTCCTTGTAAATGCTTGATTATCAACACTGATAACCAATAACCAATAACGGATAACTACTTTGTAAATGCTTGATTATGAACACTGATAAACAATAACTAATAACGGATAACTACTTAACCTATTCAACTTTTCTGTATTTCATGTTAAAAAGACTGACCCTATTACTGTGTGCGCTGTGCTGCGGCGGCCTGCTCCATGCCCAGTCGCTGTGGACGGATGTGTCCGGGCACGGCGAAACGATTACCGGCAAACGTTATACGATCCCACAAGCCTATCGCACGCTGCGGCTTGATCTTCCTGCACTTCAAGTGCTGCTGGCCAATGTACCGGATCACCCTGTGGAAGGCGCAATCATCACATTGCCCATGCCCGGTGGCGGCAGTGCGCGTTTCCGTTTGTATGAAACACCTGTTATGGCTCCTAAATTACAGGCGCGCTACCCGCAAATCCGTTGTTATACCGGCAGAGGGGTCGACGACCCGACGGCTCATCTCAAATGCGACCTGACGCCCTGGGGTTTTCACGCCCTGGTCCGATCCAAAGAACACGGATCCATTTTTATAGACCCTTATGCCCAGGGAAACCAGGAATATTACATTTCCTATTTCAAAAAAGACCTGCAACGCAAAGGGGAAACAAGTCATTTCAGTTGCGGCGTAGAACGGAAAATATCCGATGATGTTGAATTATTGGAAAACAGCGAACCGACCGACAGCCCGGTGGCGGAATTTCAGGGCGACTGCCAACGGCGTCAGTACCGGCTGGCCCTTGCCTGTACCCGGGAATATTCGGCTTTTCACGGCGATACCAAACCGCTGGTGCTCGCAGCCATGAATACTTCCATGAACCGGGTAAACGGCCTGTTTGAAAACGACCTGGCCGTCACGATGCAACTCGTCGCGAACAACGACACGCTTATTTTCCTGAGTACCGGAACCGATCCATATTCCAACAATAGCGGCGGCAATATGCTTGGCCAGAATGTTACGACCTGCAACAACCGGATCGGCGTTGCCAATTACGACATGGGACACGTATTCAGCACCGGCGGCGGCGGTATTGCCGGCCTGGGCGTTGTTTGTACCAATGGCAAAGCGCGGGGTGTAACCGGCAGCGACACACCGATTGGCGATGGTTTCGACATCGACTACGTAGCACATGAAATGGGGCACCAATTCAGCGCTAACCATACCCAGAATAATAGCTGCGGCAGTTCGTTCGAGGCTTCCATGGAACCCGGGAGCGCTTCCACTATCATGGGTTATGCGGGCATTTGCGCCCCGAATGTGCAAAACAACAGCGACGATTATTTCCATGCCATCAGTTTGCAGGAAATCGGCCAATTTATCACTGCCGGCCAGGGAAATACCTGTCCGTTAAAAACCGATACCGGAAATAATACGCCGAACGTCGACGGAGGCGCCAACTACACCATACCCAGATCTACTCCATTTGCCCTGACGGCTGTTGCCGACGACGCCAATACAGATGCCCTGACGTATTGCTGGGAACAAATGGATCCGCAAGCGGCTACTATGCCGCCCAATGCTGCCAGTACCACCGGGCCGATGTTCCGGTCTTTTGATCCCGGCGCTTCTCCTACCCGTATTTTCCCTCGTTTACAGGATATTGTTACAAATGCCAACCCAACCTGGGAAAAACTGCCCGGCGTAGCCCGAACCATGAATTTCAGGGTCACCGTGCGCGACAACAACGCTCTGGGCGGCTGTACGAGTGAAGATGACGTGCTCATCACGGTTGCCGGCAATGCCGGGCCTTTTCTCGTGACAGAGCCTAATACCAATGTGATCTGGTATATCGGCGATACTAAAACAATCACCTGGGATGTCGCCAATACGAATGTCGCTCCGGTGAATTGCAACCTCGTGCGCATTGTACTTTCCACAGACGGCGGTTATAATTATCCCATCGTTTTGGCCGACAGCCTGCCCAACACCGGCTCCGCCATGATTCTAACGCCCGACCTGGTTTCCAATACCTGCCGGGTAAAGGTGGAAGCGATCGGCAATGTGTTTTTTGACATTTCCAACCAGAATTTCCGCATTCAACCGCAGCCGACACCCTCCTTTGTCCTTGAAAACAGCATCAATGCGCTGACGATTTGCGCCGGCGATACCAGTATTTTTTCGATTCAGACAACTGTGGTAGCAGGCTTTGACGGCCCGGTTGAATTAACGGCAAGCGGCGCTCCTTTTGGCGCTGTGGTCGACATCAGCCCCAATCCGGTTGCTCCGATGGGTACGGCAACGGTTCGTATTACCAATCTCAGCCCACTGATGACGGGCGCTTATTCGCTGATTATCAAGGGAGAATCGGGCAGTATCCAACAATCGGATACCGTAGCGCTGACCATTTTTCCCGGCAAACCAGCCACTAGCCCTCCCATTGCTCCGGCTGACGGCATTTCGAGCTTGGGTACCACCACAACGCTTTACTGGGAGGAAGTCGATTTTGCAACTTCCTACACGATTCAGGTATCCGGCAGTCCTGCATTCAGCAACTTCGCTTACAACCAAACACTATCTGAAGCTTCTGTTACCGTTTCCAATCTGCAAGCCGGCGCTGTTTACTACTGGCGTGTGCGCGCTTCCAACCCCTGCGGCGATGCGGCTTTTTCGGACATATTTGCCTTCCAGGTACAAAACCAGCAATGCGACCAGGTATTTACCAGCACAGATGTGCCGATGGTTATCGATGACGCCAGCATCAATATTGCCCTTTCCGTACTGGATGTGCCTGTGGTGGCAGTTATCAGCAGCGTACGGGTAAATATGGAGGCTTCGCACTCCTGGGTAGGCGACCTCAGTGCGACATTGATGACACCCTGGGGGCAGGATATACAGCTGTTTGACCGTCCGGGCATCCCGGCTACCAATTTCGGCTGCGGCAACAACAACCTGAACCTGAGCTTCAGCGATCAGGCGGCGCTCAGCGCCACGGCTTTGGAAAATCAATGCAACAACTCCAACCCGGCTTTGTCCGGCCTTTTTCAACCCATTCAACCCCTGTCGGTCGTTTACGGACAAGGCGCTACGGGCGAATGGCGGCTGGCTCTCAGAGATAATGATGGTTCGGGCGACGGTGGTTCCTTAAACAACTGGAGCCTCGGTTTTTGTTTTTTACAGGAAATTCCTACCGGCGCATTTGTCCATAATAATACCCTGCCCGTTCCGCAGGGAGGCAATGCCGGTGTGACAAATGCCTACCTGCAAACTTTGGCCGGCGGCGCTTCCGGGCAATTGTTGTACACCATTTTGCAAGTCCCGCAGCACGGTTCGCTGCTGCTGAATGGCCTTGCACTCGGAGCCGGCGGGACATTCACGCAGGCAAATATTGATGCTAACTTATT
>JAYSZC010000820.1:0-3120 GCA_043738235.1 Lewinellaceae bacterium
ACCTGCGGGATTACAATATTTTCATTCCTTGCGGATTACACAACTTCAGGTTGCGTATGCGCGGAAGAATAAAACCCTAATTCTGTATACTGTCTATTATTTAAGATAAATTTTTAAAGATGCTCTAAGTTCCTCCGGTTTGATTCGTTTGCGCAAAATTTGTTTGTTCTTATCCAGCAGATAAATAACGGGCAGGTTATTTGTAAGGTATTGTTTTTCAAAAGTATTTTCTCCCTTGGGGTCCGCCACATCGTACCATTCCCAGTTTTGCTGTCGGATAAATTGTTGCCAGTTACGGTATTGGTTATCGGTAGAAACGGCAACGGCCTGCAAGCCGAAAACACGCGCATCTAACCAGGTCTGGTAAATATCAGACATCACTTCCATACAATGGCTGCACAGGGGGCTGTAAAAGATCAGCATGGTCAGCGGCGCTGCAACGGTATCGAGTTGAACGATCCGGCCTGTTTCATCCGGAAGTTTCAAGGCAGGCGCGACTTTTCCGGTAAGCACAGGCCGGAAAGCATTGGCCTTGTATTCCAGCCGGGAAAGCGTTGCGATGTCCAACCACGGTGTTTGATTGATTTTCAGGTAGTTATCAACCAGGTGAACAAAAATAATATCGGCGCCGGGCGCATCGCTTTGTTCAAAATTCTGCATAAAACGAAGCACTGAAAAGCGGTAAAACGCCCCGTTTTTTGGCATCTTTGATAATACCTGATCGAGCGCTGCCGTAATGGAATCGGGCTTTGGCTCCACGAAACGATCAAAATAATTATCAAAAAAAACAGGCCAGAACTGATTGTTGAGCAGGCTTTCATCCCGGAAATCGGTATAGTCCCAATAGTGGCTGCGCATCCAGCGCTGGTACACAGGATTTACCTTGCCATTCAGGACGGACTTAATGTTTTTGGGGGGAATGGGCGGGCGTACAGATTGAAGCATTCGGGCATAAAGATGCCCGGGATATTGCAGGATAAATGCCCGCGCCATGGAATCGATGTTTTGATAGTAAGCGTCGATTTCTTTTTCGATCGGCTCCACAACTTTCGGGTCATTATTGGTGGCCTGACTGACCATCTCCAACATGGAATGCCGGGCGATTATTTTTGCTTCGACCGACTGTCTTTGGCGCTCAAATCTGAAATAAGCATCGTTTTCGGGTGAGTTTTCGACCTGCAACGCCGTCAAATCAGACAAGTCGCCGCTGATTGAAAAAGAATCCGCAGGATTGGTAATAATAAAATCGAACAGACGATTCCGGTTTGCCGCGACAAAATACAGGCCCGCTTGCAGATTACTTCGGGACAAAGAAAAGACGCCGGTATTCGTATCCACCGCTATGGAATCAATACGATAGGTATTGCCGGCGCTGTACAGCCCGATTTGAACGCTGGAAACCTGTAAACCGCGCAGGCGAAAATCCACCCTGGCTGTTTGCTGGGCAAAAAGGGAGTTGCTACTGCAAAACAATACCGTCAGACACGATAAGAATAAGTTGCGCATTTTTTTGTGTTTGGTATATGGTGTTTCGTGTTTGGGTCGCTTCGCTAAGTAACGCTCAAATAATGCGAATAATAGGTACCAGGAATCAAAATCGCCATAATATGGTTGAAACTGCCCCAACGTACGATGACACGCGGGTTGGGGCAGTTTCAACCATATTTTGGTGATTTCGATTCGTGGTGCCCTTTATTCGCATAAATAACATTTATTAGGAAAGGTCTGATTTCTAACCAATTACAGGCCTGAAATACGCATCTCAAAACCGTAAACCCTGCCAAGCGGGATGCTCTCACTCTCTCACCTCTCACCTCTCACCTCTCACCTCTACCTCACCTGTCCCGTTCCCCATGCCATCCATTTTTCCGTCACTAATTTTTCCAGGGCAAAAGGGCCTCGTGCGTGCAGTTTCTGAGTAGAAATGCCGATTTCAGCGCCCAGTCCAAATTCCCCGCCGTCTGTAAAACGGGTGGAAGCGTTGGCATACACGGCGGCGGCGTCTACGTTTTCCATAAAATACTGACAAACGGTATCCTCCTCCGAAACAATGGCTTCCGAGTGCCGGGAGGAGTGTTGACGAATATGTTCCAGCGCCTCTTCCAGATTCGCCACAACCCGGACGGAACATTTATAATCTAAAAATTCGCGGCCAAAATCTTCCGGTTGGGCAGCTTGCAGGCGTGGATAACCGGCCTGTTTTAAAATGTTCAGGGAAGGCGCATCCGCAAAAATCTCTACCTGCCAGCGTTCAAAGTCAGGCAGCAGCATAGGCAGCAAGCGCGCTGCTATTTCCTGATCCAACAATATGGTATCCAATGCATTACACACAGAGGGGCGCGACACTTTGGCATTGACTACGATGTCGCGGGCTTTTTCCAGATCAGCCGCCCGGTGTACGTAGGTATGGCAAACGCCGGCGCCGGTTTCAATGGTAGGCACCAGCGAATGTTGCCGCACAAACCGGATCAGCGATTCTGAACCGCGCGGGATAATCATATCCACATACCGCGTGGCGGTGAGCAGTTCCTGCACCAGCGCGCGATCCGTGGGGAGCAGTGTGACGGCGGCTTCCGGCACATCGAAGGCTGTCAGCGCCTGGCGGATCAGTTGCACCAGCACCTGGTTGCTATGCCATGCATCCGAACTTCCGCGCAGCGCAACGGCATTGCCCGAACGCAGACACAGGGCGCTTACATCGAGCGTCACATTGGGCCGCGACTCGTAAATGATACCGACCACGCCCAGCGGGACGGCTATTTTGCGGAGCAGGATACCGTTCGGGAGGGTACGTTCACTCAAAACCTGTCCAGCCGGGCAGGGCAGGGCCGCCACGTTGCGGATGCTTGCTGCAATGGCTTCGAGCCGGGCGGGATTCAACAGCAACCGGTCTTTTTTAGGGTCGGCATCGTCCATTCGATCCAGGTCGGTTTGATTGGCTTGTAAAACTGCGTGCTGTTGTTCCACAATCAAATCGGCCAGATAAAGCAGGAGCGCTTGTTTGGAAGCGTCGCTCAGGCGACGGACAGCGGCAGCAGCGAGGTGTGTTTGTTCCAGAAGGGGAAGTATACTTGTCATATCAACACAATATCGTCGGCGTGAGCAATTTCAAAATTTTGG
>JAYSZC010000821.1:0-1273 GCA_043738235.1 Lewinellaceae bacterium
TGATGAATATTTGGCCCAACAGGTGAAGTGAATTTTGTTTATTTTCCTTTAAAAAGTTGATTTTCAATAAATTAAGATTTTTTTCATCATTCATCATTCATCATTCATCATTCATCATTCATCATTCATCATTCATCATTCATCATTCCTACTTTAGTATCACCTCCATCCCCGCCACCAACACCAATACCGCCGTCAGCCGGCGGATCAGCAGTGGATTAAAGTAGGATATACTGATGCGCGAACCTGCTTGTCCCCCGATCAAAACAGCGGCGCTGAGCAGGGCAATGCGGTTCCAATGGAGTTCCGGCGGCAGATGCGCTAGTTGGCCTGCGATACCTGAGATAGAGTTGACCAAAATAAACACACTGGCGGTGGCGGCGATTTTGCGGGCAGTATCCCAGCGAAAAAAATGCAACAAAGGCGATAAAAAAATGCCGCCGCCGATGCCGACCATACCTGATAGCAGCCCGATGCCGCCGCCCAGCAAACCATCGCGAACCGGCTGCGAGGCCGCGACGGACGCTTCCTCCGGTCGTTGCGGCTGAAACCACAACAAGGCCGAAGCCAGTATCAAGCTACCGCCCAGTATCAAAAAAAACGTTTCCTGGCTGATGCGCATGGTAGCGCCTAAAAACGCTGCCGGGATACTCATGGCGACCAACGGAAGGATTTTGCGCCAGTTGAGTTGTTTGTTTTGAAAAAATATCCAGGCGCCGCCGCTGACCACGATAATATTGCAAAGGAGCGCGGTAAGCCGGATTTCCTGAAAAGGTAAACCAGCCAAAGCCAGGATGGCTATGTAACTCGATCCGCCGCCGAAACCGACCGAGGCGTACGTAAATGCGATGGCAACGAAGCATAGGGCGAGCAACCAGTCCTGCATGGTTTGGAGAAAATTTGAATTAAACGCGTTGTGATATTGCCAGGCCTCAAAAGGTTAAACGCTTTAAGTAGGAGTGCAAAATTAGTTAATCCAAGTTGTGATCCATGGCCCGGAGGGTCAATATCTTTGTAGCATTTTCAAGCGCCAAATGGCACCCGGCCCAGCGAGCCGGTATCTTGTCAAAAATGAATGTATATAGCGGCCCGCTGGGCCGCAAAACGCTTGGGCTTTTATGATTCTACAAAGATATTGGCCATACGGACCATGGGTCACAACTTGAGTTAGTCAAATGTTTGAAAACCTGGCCAAAGAATACCAAATAAAGTTTTGGTCGGGTGCTAAATTTGACAACTTTTTGAAAGTTGTCAAATTTTCACATTGCATTTG
>JAYSZC010000822.1:0-3117 GCA_043738235.1 Lewinellaceae bacterium
CCACAGGTTGAAAAAAAATGGGCAACCCTCCACCGGAGAATTGCCCATCGGGTTTACTTAAAAACTACTGATTAATAACCAGCATCTTTATTGCCTTTAAATGTGCCTTTTCCGGCTTCGCCGCCTTCAGGGCGTGGCATTTCGGTTTGATCTTTCGCTACGTTGAATTCAACGCGGCGGTTGCTGCCAATGGAACCGGCTACCGGTACCAGCGGAGAACCTTCACCCACCCAGTTGAGTACCAAGCGATCGCGGGCGATACCATGCTGAGATACCAGAAACTCGATGGCAGATTTTGCGCGGTTGTAAGACAATACATTGTTGTATTTCTCAGAGCCGCGGCTATCCGTGTGGCCGGTTATTGCTATTTTGAGATCAGGGTTTTGTTTCAGCACACTAGCCACCTGGTAGATTTTTTCGTATTCACTGTAACGAACGGTGTAGTTGTTGTCACCAAAATAAATCATTGGAAGGAACCAGTTGCTCAATCCAGGTTGTGTCGGCAATTTAAAGTTGGCCAATTTGGCATCAACGATATCGTTCACCTGCTGTTCTGTGGTGTACTTAGGCGTGCCTTGCGCCACGCCGTCCATGTTTACAGAATAGCCTGGAGGAGAAAAAGGTTCTTTGTCTTTGTAGTCGGCTACTTTATCGCCGTCGCTGTCGAGGGTCATACCTTTCGAGTCAACACGGGCGCCGGCAGGGCTGTTGTCTTCGTCGTCGATCGCGTCGATGATACCGTCGCCGTCTGTGTCGGTCGGGTCATAGATCGGACGTGCCTCCAGGGCCACAATGGCTTCTGTTACGCCGGCCAATGGGTTGCTCCAATAAAGTGGTTCCGCTTTCGCCATACCGTCTTTGGTTTTTCCGCCGAGGTTGAAGTTCAGGCGAATGTTCGGGTAATGCAGGTTGTCGCGGAAAGAAGTCTGGTTGTAATCTACGTTGGCGGCGCCGTCCAAACGGTCGGCTTTATTGCCGAAAATAGAAGTAACGCAATACTCAATAGCTACGTTGAATTTAGGGCTGACACGGAAACCGAGTGATCCACCGAAATCGATGTAAGGCACTGTTTCGGAGTATTCATCGCTTCGAGGAGAACCACCGCTTTCCTGAACGATGTTGTCGAATTTTACTTTAAAGTTCGAAGCGCCGATACCGGCGAAACCTTGCAGCAAAACTTTACGGGTAGGTTTGTCAAAACGAATGTTGTTCAGTGCAACAACAATCTGACCACCGCCGCCGAGCCAGGTAAGTTCGGAAGCGCGGTTGTCGCCTGCGCCGGAACCGCCTTCATTTTTCGCTTGGGCGTACATACCGTTTAAACGTATCGAGAAAATGTGGTCGATAGATTTGCGCAGGTGAAGACCACCGCCGAAACCTAATTTGGAATCGAGGTCGCCGGAAACAAATGGCACACCTAAGTGAATGCCAACTTCCATCTGGTCTTGAGGGGTGAATGACCGATACGTGCCGCCGGTCGTAACTTCTCCCGGAGTCTGCGCATTAGTCCCTATATGCGCAGCGACGAGGAGTAATACAAAAAATAATTTTCTAACCGTCATAGGGTTGTTGATTTTTGAATGAGTGAATGTTAACAGCTAAGGTTTAATCGTGTGTTCTGGACAATTTAGCGGAGAAACGGCGGGATATTTTATATAGTAAAATAGATTAAAGTACAAAAAGGTTTTAAATTCCTAGTTTTTTTAGGGCCAAATATAATGCACGCGATGAAATTTTATTTGGTGTAGCGTTATTTTTTATAACATCTTCCAGAGATTGACGAATAATGGCTGAAGTATCGCCAAAAATAGCCGCATCCGTCATACGCGCTTCCGGCTGCATCAGGTAGGCAAAAACCCGCGCCATGCCGCAATTTGCAATAAAATCGGGTATTACACCCGTATGTTCATCCGCATAACTGGCCGTCGGCCCGAAAAACACCTCGTCATCGACAAATGGTACATTCGCGCCACAGGCAATTACTTCCACGCCGCCGAATAAAAGACTGTCAACCTGGCTTCGGGTCACTAATTTCGAGGCAGCGCCCGGAATAAAAATTTGTGCGCCCATTTCCCAGATGCGCTGATTCACTTCTTCAAAGGGCAATAAATTTGCGCTAGCAAGTTTGTTGCCATTTTTGTTCATAAATAAATTTTTTATTTCAGTCAGGGTAAATCCTTCAGGTGCGAGCAAGCCGCCGTCGCGGTCGATGATGCCAATGATCCGCACGCCTTCTTTGGCCAAATAACAAGCCGCTGCCGAGGCCACATTGCCCCAACCCTGGATAATTGCCGTTTTGCCGGATGCCTTGCTTTGGTGAAACAAATCGTAAAAATGCAGCACAGATTCGGCTACCCCGTATCCCGTAATCAGGTCTGCCACGGCATATTTACTCGGGCCGCCTTCGGGGACGTATTGCGGGTCTTCCACTATTTTCGTACATCCGTATCGCAGCTGACCGATCAGGTTAATCTGCTGGCCCTTTGTCGGTTTCAGGTGTCCGCGAACGATCCCTTCCTGCGGATGCCACAGCCCTAAATCCTCCGTTATCGGCACCACATCTTTTATTTCGTCGACATTCAGGTCGCCGCCGGTACCGTAATAGTTTTTGAGGAGCGGCAGTACCGCCCGGTACCAGCGTTGCAACACTTCCAGCCTTTTGGGGTGGTTAGGGTCAAAATCTATACCGCTTTTAGCGCCGCCGATGGCAGGCCCGCAGACGCTGAATTTGATTTCCATCACTTTGGCAAGCGAAATCACTTCTTCCCGCGTGAGTCCTTTGCGCATCCGGGTGCCGCCGCCGGCAGCGCCATTGCGCAGCGAATTGATAACAACCCAGCCTTTGGCGTCGGTCTCCGTATCGTTCCATTCAAAAACGATTTCCGGTTTTTTTTCTTTGTATTTGTTTAGTAAATCGTCCATTTTATGCTATAACTTGGTGTGGTGAAGGCGAAAACGCCGCAAAAGTAGAAAAAACTGAAGCTAAAAAACTTAAGTAGTTATCGGTTATTAGTTATTGGTTATCAGTGTTCATAATCAAGCATTTACAAAGAATTTAACCAAAACTAATTTTGCACACCTACTTACATACCTTTGGCCGTGCGTATTTGGTTGAGG
>JAYSZC010000823.1:0-3116 GCA_043738235.1 Lewinellaceae bacterium
GGGAAGTCACCCCCTCTCCGTCGGAGAGGGGGCCGGGGGGTGAGGCCCCCCAAACATGCTTACAGCACCCCATTATACGTCTGATAAACAAAAGCCGTCATGGTTTGGCCCACAGCCTTCAGGCTGTTTTTGTCGATCACATTTATATTATCGGCATGGCGATGGTGGTGCCTTCCAAACGGATCATCTCCTTCATTCGGTGTGCTGATAATATCGATCATCGGGATTCGGGCGCGCTGAGCGACAAAGACATGATCGTCTGTAATACCGGAACGCTCGGTCGGATCAAAATAAGTGCCATAACCCAGCGATGCGGCAAGGTTCCATATTTTATCCATCGTTTGCGGCGCCACCTGCATAGAAATGCCTTCTTTCATAAATTTTGCGCCTTTAGCACCGACCATATCGAGCAATACTGCCGTATAGGGCATGTAACCCGGACGATGCAAATTAGCGGCCCAGTATTGTGCGCCAAGGCACCAGGTTTCGGATGCGCCGTCGTCGTCGCCCTGGTCTTCCACATCAAAGAAAACAATGTCGACCCCAACGTCGACCGGATTAGCGGCCAGTATCCGGGCTATTTCAAGCAATACGGCTGTTCCGCTGGCGCCATCATCTGCGCCATCTATGGGTTTATTCTGGTTTTTTTCGTCTTTATCCGCCTGAAAACGGCTATCCCAGTGCGCTGCCAGCAAAATACGTTTGGCCATTTCCGGTTTGTACTGGGCAATGATATTGACGGCATTGAAAGTGGTACCCTTGTAATGCACGGCTTTGAAAGCCTGTTCCACCACCGTGAAGCCATGCCGTTTAAATTCCCTGGTAAACCAGGCTGCACATTTCTGGTGGGCAGCCGTGTTGGGCACCCTTGGGCCGAAATCCACCTGTTTTTGAACAAATAGGTAAGCAGAATCCGTATTGAAATCAGGCACGGCCACCTGAGGCACCTGTACGGTCGGAGGCGACGGCGGTGTCGTATCCTTGCGAAGGGTCGACAAAAAAGGTTGGATCGTAACAAAAACCGTAGAGAGCAGCAATGCCGCAATCAGGATATAGGCTAAACGGGAGCGGAAAGATTTTTTACGCATGGTTAAATTTTTTTGAGCAAATGCCCTTTGCAATTCGCCTTTTACTTAAGTAGGTGTGCAAAATTAGCTAATACTAAATCTTCTGTAACTCATTGATTTACACTGCCCTTTGCAATTTGCTCTTTACTTACTTCTGTGCTCTGCTGACTAACCAGATCGCTATAATGCTAAAGAAAATGTTGGGAATCCACATGCCGACGATGACCGGAACCGTACCGCTAATGGCAAAGGAAACGGCAAATTTGGACAACAAAATAAACGAGGCCCCGATGCCGATGCCCACCGCCAGGTGCAGGCCCATTCCGCCACGCACTTTCCGACCGGCCACAGCCAGCCCGATAATGGTCAGAATAATATTGGTAAAAGCATCGGCCGTGCGGCGTTGCATTTCGATTTCGTAACTTCTGTTGGCAATGCCGCGGTTTCGGTCGCGCTCGATGGCGGTTAATAGTTCGCCGGTTGTCATTGCCTGGTTCTGATTCTGGTAGTACACAAAATCCTGGGGCGCCAGGTTGATGGCTGTATCGAGCGGGGTGTTGTAACGTTTATAACTTTCCCGAAGTCCGTCGAAGGTGCGCACGGAATAATTGTTGAGTTCCCAGCGCTGTATGTCGGGCTTCCATTTCATATTGTCGGCCTCCAGAATACTCGCAATGCGGTTGTTGACTAATTTTTCCAAGCGCAGACCGGTACCCGACTGGTTGGTTTTATTGTAGCCCCGGATATAGACTTTTGTATCGGGCGACACCAGAAAATGTACATTGGAACTGCGGCCTTTTTCCTGATCGGTCCAGACGAACGTATTTTCAAAATACAATTTCCATACGTTTGTGTAAGGGATCACCAGGTGGTTGAGCAGCAGGTGCACGGATACAACGATGCTGGCTGCTATCATATAAGGGCGCAGCAAACGGCCAAAACTGACACCCGCATTCAAAACCGACAGTATCTCGGAGTTAAACGCCAATCGGGACGTGAAAAAGACGACGCCAATGAGGGTATACAGTGGCAATAACAAACCCGCCATGTGGAGGGTAAAACCTGTGTAATATGCCAGTATGTCTTTCCAGGTACAGGGCTTTTCAATGATAGACTGCACTTTATCGCTAAAATCGATTGCCACCGTTATCAGGGTGCAAATCAGGAGCGAGAAAAGCACTGTAGCCAGGTATTGCCGAATGAAATATTGATCCAGTACCTTGATTTTCAGCATGTTATTATTTTGCCCAGAGGTTATATTTCAGGATGCAGTAAATGGCACGAAACCCGTCTTTTGCGCCGATTTTTTTGCCTTCCGCATACGAGCGGCCGTAGTATGAAATACCTACTTCATAAATCCGAACACCGGGTATACGGCTGATTTTGGCGGTTACTTCCGGCTCAAAACCAAAACGTTTTTCCCGGAGATTCAACCCTTTCAGAATATCTGCCTTGAATAATTTGTAGCAGGTTTCCATATCCGTCAGGTTCAGGTTAGTAAACATATTGGAAGTAAACGTCAGAAACTTGTTTCCGATGCTATGCCAGAAAAATAAAATCCGGTGCGGCCGCCCGCCCATGAAGCGGGAACCATAAACGACATCGGCATAACCATCCAGAATAGAGCGCAGCAGGATATTATACTCCGCCGGGTCATATTCCAGATCGGCGTCCTGAATGATGATGTATTGACCGGAAGCGTACTGAATGCCCGTATGCAGGGCGGCGCCTTTTCCTTTATTCACTTCGTGTTTTTGATAGCGAATATTGAGTTCCGGATTGGCTTCCATATATCGTTTGATGGCTCCTTCCGTGTCGTCTTTTGAGCAGTCGTTGGTAATGATAATTTCTTTCTGTATGCCGCCGATCAGTTCAACCCCTTTTATCTTATCCAGGATTCGATGTATGGTTCGCTCTTCATTGTAAGCGGGAATAACAATAGACAAAGTGTCAGACATGATATATTTTCAGGTAAAGACAAGAATTGGAGTGCGAAGGTACGTCGTGATTGGTGTTTAGTGTATGGTGTTTAGTGTTTAGGGCGCTTCG
>JAYSZC010000824.1:0-7959 GCA_043738235.1 Lewinellaceae bacterium
ATTATCGGATTGCTGCAAGCATCGGTCGCCGTCAAGGTTGGGGCTGTCGGGATGGCGTCCTGGCAGTTGATAGTGTCGTTGGCCGGAAAGCTTATCAGTATCGGCGCCACCACATCTTTCACCTTAATGGTAGCCAGACAAGGTAACGAAGCATTGCCATTCACGTCTACTGCAACAAAATTGACCACATTGTTACCCAACTGAGCGCAAGTGAAGCTCAGGGAATCGACAAAAGTCGTGGCCCCGGTTTTAAACTTGTACGTAATCGGGCCGCAATCATTCGGGTCAAAACTACCGTTGTCCAACTGACTGGCAGCAATCGTGAAGGTACCGCCGGCGCCCAGGTTCACGGAATCCGATTTACAGATAGCCGTAGGAGGGAAAACATCCGCCAGTACCGTGATATTCTGTGGTTGGGTACTGATATTTCCGTTTCCGTCATTGTATACCCAGGTAATGACATAGTTGCCCAGCATCAAATTGTACGAAGGCGGATCGGTGTTCAGAAACTGACCAACCTGTGCGGAAGGCGTACCATAAATCGTATCAGCCAGCGGGTTGCAAGGGTCGAATGCCAACGGAGCAAATATGATAAACATACCGCAGGAATCCACGATGTCCGGGAGTGTAACAAGTGCCGGAATCGGATCGTCGCCGTCCTGCAAGGTCAATTTAAAGAAACAGGTGCTGGTATTATAACCATCCGTTCCGGTAATAAAAATGGTGTCATTATCGCCGGTTAAAGGCGCCGGACCGAAGAAACTGCCTAAAGTTGTGGTAGGCAGCGGATTCTGAACCAGTACCATATTGCCGGAACAGTTGTCCGTGATTTGAACCAGATTCGTATAGTTCGGAATTTGCGCTTCCGCACAGGTAGAACTGAGAATCTGATTCGCCGGGCAGTTCAGCACGGGGGACTGCGTATCTTCCACTTCCACAGTGAATTCACAAACGGAGGTGTTCGCAGGCATGGCATTGTCCGTAGCGGTATACCGCACTGTGGTAACGCCTACCGGGAACTGCGCCGTTGGGAAAATCTGGAACGGGAAGTTGGCATTGTAATTAAACGGATTCGTCAGATTGATGGTCGTTTGAACCGAGTTCGACGTACTGCCGGCTGCATTCAGAATTTGCTCCTGAATGGAAAATGGCAGGCAATCGTCCACATTATTCAGCAAAGCCCAGGGGCGCTGCCAGGTAAAGATATTGGAACAGGCGCCGGGTGTATTCGGAATCACATATTGTGCACCGCAAATCGTATCGAAAGGCGGATCAAATACAAATATCGGCCCTTGCGTATCTTTTATGATAACTGAAACCGTGTGCGTAGCGCTGTTACCGCAGGCATCGGTTGCCACCATCGTAACGATGCTGGTACCAATCGGGAAATAAGCCGTGATGGGTGTATTCAAAGGCAACGGCGACGGAACAATCTGATCCGTATAGCCGAAAGAAGGTGTCGGGTAATCAATCGTAACGTTGACGTTTACATCACCGCAGGCATCTGTTATTGCGCCGGGCGAGGTAAGTTCAAAAGTGACCGGACCATCGCAGAATGTCGGATCATCCGTTGCACTGGTAATGGTGGTGGGCAGGTTCCAAACGGGCGCCGTATTGTCTTCAATAACAATAATTTGTACGGCAGTACCGGTGTTGCCGGATGGGTCGGTAGCCACCCATTTCCGATGGATGGTAAATTCGTCGGCACAACCGCCAGGCGTGATGATGTCATCGCCCGTGCTGTATGTGATAGAAACGACGGAACAGTTATCCGTCGCAGTGGCAGTGCCGCCGGAAGTAGCCGGATTATTCGGGTTGAACGTAGCGCAATTGACCACCACATTCGCCGGAGGCGTAACTACCGGATTGGTCATATCCTTGATCATCACGATCAGGTTGCACTCATCTGTATTGCCACCCGCATCCGTTACTTCCAGTGTTACCAGGAAAGAGCCGGTCTGGCTGCAATTAAAGAGGTGTGATGTTTCATAAGGGCCTGCACCTACTTTGAGTCTGAATCCTGTAATGCTGCAGTTGTCGGTGCTGCCATTGTTCAGGGTAGCCGCCGCCAGGTTAAACTGACCGCCTGCATTCAACACATAAGTCTGGTTGCCGATACATACCGCATTGGGGTCGATATCGTCGATCACCGTAACCTTTGCATGGCAGGTGTCCTGGTTGCCTTGTCCGTCGCGGAGGTCAAGCACTACCGTATTAGGGCCGAGATCGCTGCAATCAAAATTGTATTCTGTCAACAGACCGCTCAGGGTACCATATTCGTAATAATCATAAAAACAGTTATCAGTGCTGCCGTTGTCAATTTCAGTCGGCAATACGGTTGCATCGCCATTTACATCGAGTGTAACACTCACGTCTTTACATTTTGCGATAGGCGCCTGTATATCCACTACATTTACTTTAAAAGAATGGATTCGCACATTACCCGCAACATCCGTAGCCGTATAGGTAACGGTCGTCATGCCAAACTGGAAGAAAGTGTTAGGGGCATGTGTAGAAGACACAGATACGGCGCCCGGACAGTTATCCGTGAAAGTAGGCGCAACCCAGTTGACCTGACGCAGGCAGCTGGAAACATTTGTAAATACTGTAATGGTCGTATTGGCAGCCTGACCACCGGAGTGAGAAGGCGCTTCCAGGTCGTTTACTGTAACATTAAAGTTACAAACGGTGCTGTTTGTGCCGTCGCTGAAGGTATAAGTTACGGCTGTTGTTCCTTTATTAAAGGCTACGGAGCCAATAGAAGCATAAGGGCCGGAGCCTACGGTTGCTCCACCAAGGGTGTATGTAACAGTCGGAGCACTACAGTTGTCCGTGTACTGGCCTACGGTTGTAAGGGCTGTGCCCGGTGCAACGAGGGTCAAACCGCCGGTAAAACTGGCTACACAGTTGTTGCTGTTGGTCGGCAGGGTAATACCGGAAGGACAAATCACTTGTGGCGCCAGGTTATCCACGATGTCGATCGTGGTATTGCAGGTAGCCGTATTGGCAGGCACTGCCAGGTCGGAAACCGTCAGCGTCACTGAAATGGCATTGTTTGCCAGATCGCCGCAATTGAACAGGCCCGTCGTAACCGGATCATCATCCGGTGAAGAAATAGACAGGATTACGTTTCCGCAGTTGTCGTTGGAACCATTGTCTACCATACCCGGCGTAAGCAACACATTGCCCGTAGCGTCCAATGCCAGGACAATGCTACCGGCGGGTTTGCAAAGCGGCACCGGCGCTTCATCTTCATTTACGATAAAGGTGTAGTCTATGGTCACCGTGTTGCCGGCGTTGTCTTCCCAGGTATACCGAATTACTGTGGTACCGGCAGGGAATTGTATCGTGATGTTACCGCCGCCTGTGGGCGGAAATGCGGGCGCGCCGCTCAGTACCAGCGGATCAGGGCCTGACAAGTAGGCTTCCGTAAAGGTTACATTGACATCGCAATCGCTCACCGTGCCTTTAGAAGGGCGCGTGAAAGTAAGTACTTTCGAACAGTCGCCTGCAGTCACGGATTGCACCGGGTAATTGAAATCAACCGGCGCCGGTGCGATGACCGGCGCTACGTCATCAGATACCGTTACAATGAAAGAAGTGCTGCCCGTATTGCCATTGGCATCGGTAGCAACATAAGTAACGGTCGTAGCGCCGAGGTTGAAAAACTGACTGGTTGGAGCGCCTTGCAAGGCAGCCGCAGCAGCCGCAACGGTTGCGCCGCTGAATGCTACCGTCATGGTATATGGCCCGACACAGTTGTCAACCACAGATGGATGATCCCATGCCAGAAAACCATCGCACAGGTTTATCGGCGTAGCGCCGCCTGTGGAAGTTCCGATGGGCTGGTCGTCCGGCACATCTACAAAAGTTGGGTCTTCATCATCCGTCACTGTCACCATAAAGGAACAGGTGCCCGTATTACCGGCTGCATCTGACACCGTATAAGTAACGGTAGAAATACCCAAGCCGAAATTGATGGCAATATCGCCTGAACCGGTGGCGGCGGTAGCGCCGGTGGCCTCCCAGTCGATCGAAATAAAATCGGGACAGTTTTCGCTAATTTCAATGGGATAGGCCGGAGCAATGATATTGGAAACATCACTGAAGCAGGAGCCGGGAGCAGTCGCATACACTTCGTCCGGTGGGCAGGGCGAAACAAAAGGCGGTTCTGTATCTTCTATTTCAATTTGATATAGAACACCGTTGGATACATTTCCGGACGGGTCCACACCTGAAAAATTCACAGTAGTAATACCCGTGTTAAAATTTACAAAATCGAGTGTGCCTACATAATTACCAGTTGTAGCACCGCTTAATATATAGGTAATAATAACGCCGCAATTGTCGCCAAGCGTTGCATCAAATTCTGCACCGGAAGCCTCGTAAGAACACACTCCAACATCAGCAGGGCGAAGTTCATCGCCAGGATTCACAAAAATAGTGGGCGGAATATTGTCTACCACCGTAATGCTCAGGGTGCGAACGGTAGCGCCGGGGCCGCCATTGTTGCCCGGAGGCACGCCATCGGCCCGGACATACCAGGTCTGTGGAGAGGTGGATACGTCGCTACAGTCGAAAGTTACCGGCGTAGCAGACCAGGGGCCTAAAGGGTTTTGGGATAGATAATATTCGCAGGCGGGATTTTTTACAAAGCCCTTATTGTCAAGTACCGCTTCATTTAGGTCTACTGTACCTCCGGCGCCGAGTGCCAGTATGATTTGGACAGATGCATCAGGCGGGTATGATACAAAGTCCGCGCATTGGCTGTAAAGGTTTTGGCTGACAAGCAGGGACAAAAAAGTCAAAGCAGTCAACGCCCAACGCCGAGGTGTTGTCGAGTTGTTCATGGTCAACAAATTAGATGATGGGAAATGGAAAAAGGTGGGAATTCTTCTGAATAAATGTAATCTTAGCCTCATCAAAGCTGAGTCGGTTTGGAATGAATAAATGTTGTTACAAATGTTGGGTTCATCGCGTCAAATGTTGGACACAAAAAATGAAAACACTCAATCACGAGAAACCAAATTTGAAAGGCGGAAGATTAAAAATCTGTTTTGAAGCAGACTGTAGGATTAAAAAAAACGGGCGCAAGTTTAGTTCAAATTAAGCGAACCGCTTTGAGTTTTTTCTCCGCAACAATCAACATTCTAAAAATAAAAGATTGATTGTCAAACATTTACTCTAAATTTTCACTGCCCGGGAAAAATATTCGGAACCTGTGAAAAATAACTTTTCAATTCATTGATGGTGTCTATTCCAATAATCATACCAATTTGAGGGTATCTTTTAATTGTTGCATTTTTTAGATGTGATCTCACTTCTCACCTCTCACTTCTCACTTCTAATTAGTATTACCTTTGCGCCATGAGCAGGAAATTTCAACAACATATAAAAATCAGGAAAAAGGGATTGCCGCCGGGCACCCTGATTTATACAGGCTATCGGACGGATAAGCCTTCCAGCGTGTTCACTGTTCAGTATGCTGAAAACAAGTATAGTGAGCATCCTTATTATAGCCCGGAACTTCGGAAAATTCCGGGTCTGATGTGGGTGGATATCCGAAGCCTGACGGAAACGGATCTCATTTCCAAAATCGGCGACGACTTTCATATTCACCCCCTGGCGCAGGAAGATGTACTGGACACCCAGCAACGCCCCAAACTGGAAGAATTCGACAACGGCCTTTTTATTATTTTGCCCAATCTGACTTTCAAACCGGAAACCACGGAAATTATCTGCGAACAAATTGCCATTTTCATCGGCAGCAATTTTGTTCTATCTTTTCAGGAAGATCCCGACGACAATTTTGCCCCCGTACGTAAACGGGCGCAGGAAGCGATCGGCCGCATTCGAAAAAAAGGTACTGATTATCTGGCCTATGCGTTGCTGGATACCGTTGTGGACGGATACTACGGCGTACTCGATGAGATTCAAAAGCAGCTGTTCGATCTGGAAGAAACCTTGCATCGAACCGGCGCAGAACCGGAAGTAAAAGCAGGTATTTTTAACCTGAAACACGCCGTAAATAATTTCCGGCACAGGGTGCTCCCGCTCCGCGATGCAGCCACCCGGCTCTACCGAACAGAAAGTGAACTGGTAGATGAATCCAACCGTCTGTACCTCCGCGATGTGGTAGATCATGTGGCCCAGATATTAGATGGCATTGATAGTCAGCGAGATATGCTGTCCAGTCTCGAATCGCTTTACCACGCGGAAGCCTCCAATCGCCTGAATAACGTCATGCGGCTGCTCACGGTGATCAGCACAATTTTTATCCCGCTGTCTTTTGTGGCCGGCGTGTACGGCATGAATTTCGACAATATGCCCGAATTGCACACCCGCTACGGTTATTTCATTGTACTGGGCTTCATGTTCGTTGCGATGGTGGGCATGTTGATATATTTCAGGATAAAAAGGTGGATTTAGGGTAGCACGGTCTTCAGGCCGTCGGGATGAGCGCCTTTTAAGGCGCTTTTTGACAGTATTACGGGCATAAATGCCCTTGCCCCGACAGCCTGAAGGCTGTGCTACCTCACCACGTATACGAGCATTCCACCCGCCACCCCCGCCCTGGCATAGGCCGGTAAACAAGCGCCTGGTACGGCGTATTCCACACGTTTTTCACCCGGACACCCAGCGATAAACCCGCTATTTTTTTAGAAAATCCATAACGCAGGATCAGGTTTCCGGTTTGAAAACCGCGCAATACCGCCAGGTTATCGGTTGTGGTAAACCTGGGACCTGTAAACTGATGCAGATAGGCGCCCGAAAAACTGCCGTGCCGGGCATGCACACCGATACTGCCCGTATGGTTGGGCGTGTATGGCAATTGTTTGTTTAACACACCCTGCTCCGCTGTATATACTGATACGTTCGTGGCTTTTACATATTGGTACCGCCCGGAGAAGCGCCCCTGCCAGCGCACCAGGCGCCAGTGCCAGGCGCCGCTCCATACCACTCCCCTACTCCATACTTTTTTCAGGTTGAGCGGCCTGAATATACCATCTGTGCCGGGTTGCCAGTCGATCCAGTCATCCATAAGTATTTGAAAAACAGATACTTCTCCGGAAAAAATTTCATTTTGGCATTTCCAGCCCAGGTCGCTGCTATACCCGCGCTCGGCTTTTAAGCCGGGCCTGCCATAGAAGTTCCAGAAACGGTCATTAAAGGTGGGCAGGTTAAAATTTCGGGAAAGATGAAAGTGCAGTTGCCCGCTGCCCAGGCGGAATTGCCCGCCTGCCGACCAGGTAAAAGGTACGCCCTGCTCCTGCGCCCATTCCTGTCGAAGCAGCAGGGAAAGGCGGCCGCTTTTGAAGCGGCGTTCTCCCGTGGCATAGGCCGCCAGCCGGGCTTGTCCGTACCAGCGCGTACTATCCGAATATCCGTCGGCATTCGCCCATTGCCGCTGAGCGCTCATCCCGGTTTTGAAAAAAAAATGCCGCCGGGCTGTGGTAGAATAATCGCTGCTGAACAGCATGGTTCTGGCGCGACTGGAATCTGTTTTGTCATTCAGAAAAAAAAAGATACCCTCATCGAGCCAGGCTGCGCGGGTCTGCAAAAGGCCCTGTGCATTGGATTGTTTATCCCAGGTAACAACTGCCCTGGTCGCCCGGTCGCGCTGCCAGGTCTCTGTCGGCAATTGTGTCATGGTCGGCGGAATTTCCCGGAAAGCGCGCTGGCTCCATACGGCCGATTTCAGGGTATTTTTTTTATTGATAATCCATTGATTGTGTTGCTGTATATCCCATTTTTTCCCAAAGTTATTGGCTTGCCGCACGAAGGGTTTTCCCAATTGTGTTACATTGCGATAAGGGAAATCGTTGTTGGAGCGCTGCCAGGAGGCCCGGATTTCCGCCGCAACTTTTTTGCCGGAAAAACCGCTTGAAACCATGTTTTCCACACGCCCCCAACTACCCGTTACAGCAGTGGCCGATCCGAAAAAACCGGCATCCTGAC
>JAYSZC010000825.1:0-3111 GCA_043738235.1 Lewinellaceae bacterium
AATTGAAAGGGGAACCGATAGAGAGACTCACCCTGCTGAGCAACTACGCGCAGGCATACGTGGCCCGTTCTTTCCAAAACCCGGAGGATTTATTACGCGCCGCGCGTATGTACGATTGCCTTTTTGTTTACATCAACCACCTGCGCGGCGAACTGATGAGCGACGAGGCCAAACTGGAACTCGCCGCAAAATCGCAGGACTGGCTGCACAATGCATTTGAAGGAAATATGCGGCTGTACCGCGAGACCCGGCAGGCGCAACATCTGGAACGGGCTTTCCAGATCAGCGAACAGGGAAAGGCGTTTACCTTGCTGGAAGCAGCCCGATTGCGCAATGCTTCCACGCAATTGCCGGATGTTCAAAAAAGGGAACGCCTGTTGCTCGCACAGGCCAACGCAGCCGATACGGAGGAAAAGCGCAGCGAATTGGACAAAAGTAAACGGGCCTATTTCAAGTTTCTCAAAGACAATTATCCCGGTTACTATCACCTGAAATACCAGGGTGTAAACAAAACCCTGGCCGAAATCAGCGCCGTTTTGGATACCAATCAGGCGTTGGTGGCCTATTTTTGCGAGGACGCTGCGCTGTATGCTTTTGTGCTGCACGAAGGCCGTCTTTTGGTCGATTCCTTTCCCGTTTCCACCCATGCGCTGACTCGGCTTGCCGACAGTTTTCATCAACGACTTTCGGCAGATTATACGGTTCACAGGGATTCGAGCGGCGAAAATGCGTTTTGCGCGGAGGCGTCTCATCTTTACCAGTTGATTTTCAAGGGATTGGAAAAATTTAATCTCCCGGAACGGATCGTGCTTGTGCCCGACGGGCCGTTAACCAACATTCCTTTCGAGGCCTTGTTGATACAATCCGGGCTGCAGGGTATCGAGGCGCAGGCAGTACATAAAAACTACCTTCTTTTCCGGCACACCTTTTCCTATTGCTTTTCCGCCAATATGCTGTGTGAAATGAGCGAATACGCAGCGCCGGCATCGCTCCAAAACAAACTGGCCGTATTCGCGCCCGCAGGCAATGAGCAAAACGCAAAAAATGAAACGGAAAACATCGTGTCGAAAGTAGATGCCGTTCATTTTCCCAGGGAACAATCGACCAAACAAAACTTTGCAGACGCCTGCCTGCGCTATGCTTACGTCCATGTAGCCACGCACGGCCTGGTGGCAAAAGACCCCGACCGAAATTACATTTGTTTCACAGACACATCCGCCGCCGCCGACACCGCTTTGTTTCTCAAGGAATTGTACAACCGGCGCCTGGGCCAGGACCTGATCGCTTTTTCGGCCTGCGAAACCGCCATTGGCCAGTACCGCAGCGGTGAAGGCAATATGAGCCTGGCCCGCGGATTGGCGTATGCCGGTGTGCGCAGTTTCATCACCACGCTGTGGAAAGTACCTACAGAGGGCAAAGCGGATTTGCTACCCGATTTTTACGACTTCATGTTCAATAAAAAAATGCCCAGAGACGAGGCATTCAGCGCCGCAAAACGCAGCTTTCTGGAAGATAAAGGCCACTCGCGCCACCCGGGCAACTGGGCGGGACTGGTTTTGATCGGAGCAAGCACCGCGCCCGAAACCGAGACGCATTCGTATTGGGTATATGCCCTGGCTGGGTTGGGCTTTCTGTTGATTTTATACCTTTCCTGGCGATATTATCGGAAATCGTTCTCTGGTATGAAAGCCGCAGCGCGGCGGCAATATTTGTAGCCTGTACAAACCATGAAAAGCGAGGTGCAGCGCACCGGCAATATAAAATTACCGGTGCGCTGCACCTCCCATCATAATTTCGCAACTATTTCTACAAATATTACCGCCGCGCTGCGGCTGGCAAACCCAGGAACGCTTCACGTTAAACTAGAAGGTCATTCTGTATATTGCATATGCAGCAACCAGATTTAATACCACATTTGTTTAGAACGGAGTACAGTAAAATCACTGCTGTACTTTGCAAGCATTTGGGTATTGAATTGATGGAAATGGCCGAGGACATTGCCGCCGACACTTTTTTGCTGGCTTATGAAACCTGGGCATACAAAGGCATTCCCGCCAATCCCGCTGCATGGCTGTATACCGTTGCCAAAAACAAAGCCAGAAATGCGCTTCACCGCAAGCAGATTTTTACCGGAACAATTGCGCCTCACTTAAAACATGCCGGCTCTGAAATACCAAAGCCGGACATTGATTTGTCGGATAAAAACATCACAGACAGTCAATTACAAATGTTGTTTGCCATTTGCCACCCTTCCATCTCCCCGGAAGCGCAAATTGGTTTAGCGCTTCGGATACTGTGCGGGTTTGGTATCGACGAAATTGCAGACGCTTTTTTAAGCAATAAGGAAACCATTCAAAAGCGCCTTTACAGAGCCAGGGAAAAATTACAGGTTGAAAAAGTAAAAATAGAATTGCCCGGCGCCGCTGAAATCGGCCGACGCCTGGAAGCGGTTTTAACCACCTTGTATTTGCTCTTCAATGAGGGTTATTATTCCGAAAGCCGGGACACCCAGGTGCGAAATGACTTGTGCCTGGAAGCGATGCGCCTCACCTACCTGCTCCTTGAAAACGAGCAAACCAACAAACCCTCCGTGAATGCTTTGCTGGCTTTGATGTGTTTTCACGCTTCCCGGTTGGAAGCGAGAAAAAGTGATCATGGCGAAATCATTCTGTACCAGGATCAGGACGAATCCCGCTGGAATTATGAATTGATAACAAAAGGCGGGTATTTTTTGAACCAGGCATCGCAAGGCAGGCAATTATCAAAATACCATCTGGAAGCAGGCATTGCTTACTGGCATACCATCAAAGCCGATACGCCTGAAAAATGGGAGAACATTCTGCAACTCTACAACCGGTTGTTGCAAATAGCCTATTCTCCCATCGCAGCGCTCAACAGAACCTATGCGCTTTCCAAAGTAAAAGGAAAACAGGAAGCGATTTCCGCCGCAGAAAAACTCCAGTTGACAGACAACCACTTCTACCATGTACTGCTGGGCGAACTGTACACCGGTATCGACAACCACCAGGCGAAACAATACTTCCAAAAGGCATTTTTACTGGCAAAAACGCTGCCGGAAAAGCAGGTAATTCAAAAGAGAATAGAAGGTTT
>JAYSZC010000826.1:0-3110 GCA_043738235.1 Lewinellaceae bacterium
GGCTACCAAAATACTCAAAACCGACCTGAAAAAAGCAGTCATCTTGCCGCGCCCCAACAAAAAAATACTCTGGATGCGGCCCAAACTGGCCATCTATAACACGTTTCAAAACCGCAGGGCAAAAAGTGTGGGCAATTTTATCTCCAACCGGTTTGGCGAAGCGCCTGTGCTTTATGTACCTGAAATAGCCAACCGCCACCGCGAATTGCTGTCAGAGCGCGCTGCAAACGACGGTTTTTTTAAAACGAAAATCGCCTCTACGGAAAAAGCGAGAAAACATACCATGAAACTGCTCCACGAAGTACAGGTGCGCAGTCCGCGCGAACTCGTGGACAAAGTCGTATATCCGGTTGGTTCGGAACTATTGACACGCCGCATCGCTTCTTTACAGCAGAAATCGCTGGTGAAACCCGGCCAATTTTACCACCTGGAAAATCTCATTGCCGAACGCCAGCGCTTGAGCGACACCCTCCGCAATAACGGCTGGTACTATTTTTCGCCCGACAACCTGTTGTTTGAGGCCGATACGCTGCACCCGCCGGGAGACATTAACTTGACCCTGCGGGTAAAAAATGAAGTAGATCAACTAGAACGTCGGCGGTATCGCCTGGCCGGTGTTACGGTGTATCCCGACTACGACCTTGCCAAACAATCCGGTGTGGAGCAACGGAGCACCGATACCTTGCAGTTCGACTGTGTGCAGTACGTATTCCATGAACTTTTCACCAAGCCGGAAATTCTGAACCGGCAGATTTTTTTAAAATGCGGCGAATATTACTCCAACGACGACTACCAGGCTACTATTTACAGGCTTCTGAACCTGAATTTATACAAGTTCATCAATATCCGTTTCGAGGTGTCGCCGCAAGCCGATACGTTGCTCCATGCCAGCATTTTCCTCACACCCTACCGTCCGGAACGGGTGGAAGCCACCTTGTCCGGCGTGTTCTCGCCGAGTTTTTACTACGGACTGCGCGCCGGTGCGGCCTACAACCACCGCAACATTTTTAAGGGCGCTGAAGCGCTGCGGATCGGGCTGGATGGCGCTTATCTGCGCACCAACAAAAACAATTTCGACTTTGTGGATTTTCTCGTCAGCGACGCATCTTCCAGGCTGTCGATTCCACGATTTTTATTCATCCCGGAAAAAAAGAGCCTCGCGTTCAGCACTACGCAATTCAGCCTTCGACACGAAACCAACCTCTTCAATTACGACTTGCCTGAACTGGGTAAATTCCGCCTGAGTTTCCAACGAATACAAGGGCAGGCCGGTTATTTATGGAAAAAAAACCGGCGCGGTTCGGTGGTGCAGGAAATCAATCCGCTGAACTTAGGCCTGCAATTTTCGACCATCAGCAACAGCGATATTCGCCGCCAGTTGATCGCTGAAATTCCCACTGACAGCACGGGCACATCGCTGTCACTGCTCACTTTTGTAGAATATAAACCCAATTATACCTTTACCCTCGACCAGCGGCTGGAGCCTGCCCGGCGAAACTCGAAGTACTTCCGTCAGCGTTTTGCATTTCAGGCCAGCGGCTACACCGGCAGCAAATATTTGCCCGCTGACTATGTGCTCAACAGTCCGCTCAATTTATTTATAGAGTCCGACTACCGCCAATACCAAAAAACCCATGGGCGCAATGTATTAGCCATGCGTTTGGCCGTGGGCGCCGGTATTCCGCTTCGCAGCAATGGTACCATCGCCCTGCTTGACCGCTTCGTCATCGGAGGCGCATCCAGCGTTCGGGCCTTCGCGCCGCGTACCGTAGGGCCGGGCGGACAGGCCCGCGACACCAGTTCCAGCCGTATCACGGTGGGCAATTACACAGGTAACATGTTGATCGAGAGCAGTTTGGAATACCGAATGCCCATCGGACGTTTTCCCGAACTGGCATTTTTTGTGGATGCAGGTAATGTGTGGCTGACATCAGGCCCGGAAGCCAACGATGCCACTTATTTCCGCATAAATCGTTTTTACCGCGAACTGGCGGTCGGCGCGGGGACCGGTTTGCGCGTCAACCTGGGATTTTTTGTGTTGCGGCTCGATGTGGCGTTTCCTTTGTCAAAACCCTACCTGCCGGCGGGGCAACGCTGGGTAGCCGACGAGCTGCGTTTAGGCAGCCGAACCTGGCGGCGGGAAAACCTTAACTGGAACTTCTCGTTCGGGTATCCGTTTTGAAAAAACTTTAGTAAAGACTTAACGATGCGAGCGGCAATGCCGGGACAAGCGCCATCGTTTAGGAGCATCCCTTTGAATGAAGGAACATAAACGACAACCACAACATGAGACGTACCCTTGCTTTGGCAATTCCCGCTTTTTTACTCTTTTCACTCCTTTCACATACATCCTACGCACAAAGCCGCCGCGCTTCTTACAAATCAAGCGAACCGGAACAACGTTTTGTGGTAGGCCTGGCGCCGTTCAGCCTGCTGTTTCCAAGCGGAAAAGTCAATCTGCACGGCGAGTGGGCTTATGCGGACAATAAATCGCTGTCAGTACTGATCGGCGTACCGCGCGGCAGCAAAGCGCCCGGCTGGCTGACCAACGACGTCAGCGTCGGTGAAGAAGGGGCTACCGTCACCAACAAATTCAACTCTTTCGGCATTACGGCAGAGCACCGCTTCTACCTTGCGCAAAACGCGCCGCGCGGGTTTTACCTGGCGCCTTATGTCCGCTACAACCGCCTCTGGATCGACCGTATTACAGAAAATCCGGAAGAGCGGGGCGAAACCACCATTACCGGTGCGCTGGGCGGTTTCGGCTTGGGTGGCTCTTTGGGCTGGCAGTTCCGCCTCGGCGAACACATGACCATGGACGCTACTTTTGCCGGCGTCGACTTCAAATTGATGCGCGGCACGCTGATATATAAAACGACCGACCCCGAAAACGATATCGCCGCTTTCCGCGACAAAGTGCAGGAAACCGTCGGTGATATTCCCATTATCGGCTCTAAACTCGTCGCTGCCATCGAAGGCGACCGTGTCAAAGTAAACAGCCCGCGTATTTTGTTACCCGCTTACAGATTCAATCTGACGGTGAATTATGCTTTTTGAACTATAGATAAAGGCTCACCGATTTTTGATTAAAAGGCACACGGATTGAACGG
>JAYSZC010000827.1:0-3105 GCA_043738235.1 Lewinellaceae bacterium
CAGGGAAAATCGCTCACCACAATCGGCTTGCCTATAAAATCATCCGCCCCGGCAGCAAGTGCTTCCGAGCGGATGTCGATGGCGCTGATGACCACTACCTGAACGGGTTGTACGCCGAAGTTTTTAAATTCATTAATGTAATCGATGCCACAACCGTCGGGAAGATTATTGTCCAGCAACACTACATCCGGTTGCAACAGAGCGGCTTTTCCCAGTGCTTCTGCAAGCGAAAAACTGCACTCAATGTGGGCAAACTTGTGGCGTAGCAGCCGCGCCATCAACAGGCAGGCATCTGCTTCGTCTTCAACAATGAGTAATTTTTTATCATGTATCATAATACGGTCAGGTAAATGTCATATTATCTGCCTCCGGGTTAAAATTCTGGCAGGTTACTGAAAGTTGAGCGGTTGGAAAAGCATTGGTAATCAGTAGATTAGTATCATTTCTTTTTCAAAACCACTTTGTATCAACTTATAGTATACTGTATACCAGTAAATTATCGTACCAAAAAAATAATTGCTGTTTGGAAGTAATTTTTACACACTTTATCCCAACAATTACACTGATTGGGGCGTTAAATACATCTTTAGAGTCGGCACAAACTTTTTACATCTTTCTATATTACGAAATTACGAACGCATCATTCTTAACCGATTAAATAAAATACACCATGACAAAATCAAAATTATTAACCACCGTATTAGGCGCTGCTGCTGCAGGCGCTGCGCTGGGTATTCTGCTTGCCCCTAAATCGGGAAAAGATACCCGCAAACAAATTATCAAAGCATCTCAGAAGTCTGCTCAATCGCTCGAGCAATTGCTCGAAGACGGCAGAAAAACCTGGTTTGAAACCAAAGGTAAAGCCGTAAGGGGTGTGGGTGTTGCTGCTGAAGAAGTAGACGACTTTATGCGTCACATCCTCAACAAAGGCAAGTCGTTCTGGAAAACAGCCAAAAGCAAAACTTCCGAAATGGCCGACGAAGCGGAAAAAACCGTGGAAACGGTAGCCAACAACGGTAATAAAGCAACTAATTACATCAAAGAACGTACTTCTTAGGTTGTATTGCCTCGCCTGACCAGTCCTGATGAAGGGCAACTTAGTGCCACGCAGCGAAAGCGTCCGATAAAAGGGGCTTTAGTCTGCGTGGCATTTTTTTTAGGAATCCTTTCAAGGCAACACCGTCGTATCTACCCAGTAAGCGCCTATTATTCGGATAACCTCTGAGAGTTTTTCGAAAGAAGAAGGTTTGCTAATGAAACTACAGGCGCCCATCTTGTAGACTTGGCGCACATCATCGGGCGATTTGGAAGTGGTAAAAATTACAACGGGAATGTGGTTGTACTCGGGCAGCGCTTTTATTTCCTGCAAAACCTGTTTTCCATCTTTTTTGGGCATATTCAAATCTAAAAGGATCAAGCTAGGAGTTTTGGAGCCATTTAGTTCATGTTTGCCATGTCCTCGTAGAAAGTCGAACACCTCGCACCCGTCTTCCACAAATGCTAATTCACAGCGTATTTCATTCTCTTCAAAAGCTACCTGCACTAAATAGCGGTCGTCGGCATCGTCGTCTGCCATTAGAATTACATTATTCTGTAACAGCGTTCTTAAAGGCATTTTGTTAGTTTTAAATGGGTAAGTAAATATGAAAAGTAGTACCTGTTACGGTATCGGCCAGGTGGATGTAGCCGTTGTGGTGTTTTACAATTCTTTTACAAAGAGCCAGTCCGACCCCAGTGCCAGGGTAGTCAGTTGGGTGCAGGCGTTGGAATAATCCGAATATTTTATCGCGATATTCCAGATCAATACCTATGCCGTTGTCTGCAAAAATGATTTTAATGAACTGCACCGATCTCTGACTCCGTATGACGAAAGGTATTTCTTTGCCTTGCCTGACAAAAGTATGAATCGAAATTTTCGGGTTTCGGTTTTCCGCCACAAATTTCAAACTATTTTCCAACAAATGGCTGAAAAGTAGTTCTATTTGTGCCCTATCGCCCAAAACAGGGCATTCTTGTTGATCCCATTCCACGGTCGCATCCAGTTCCTGTATTTCATTTTCCTGATCCATGATCACCTTTTGGAATACTTCTGAAAGATCATATACTTCAAAAAATGAAGTGTTCGCTTGTTGCCCCAATCCGGTATAAACCAGCAAATCTGCCAGCAGTGATTGCATTTGATGGGCTGTGCCGCTCATACGCTCCATCAGGAAACGCGCATCTTCATTCAGTTCGCCGGCATGTTTCTGCGACAGCCTGTTACCGAAAGTTTGTAGTTTGCGCAAAGGTTCCTGTAAATGATGCGATACAACATAAGTGAATTGCTCCAGATCCTGGTTGGTACGCTGCAAATCTGCTACTGTTTTTTCTAATTGCCGCTCATAATTCTGCCGCTGTTTTATTTCCCGGATAAGAAAGTAAAATGCACCGGAAAAAACCAAAACAGCCAACAACGAAATCAGGGCCAGCATAACAAGCGTATTGACTGAAAACCGGTCTTTCTGATAAATTCGCTGTCCTAAAAGATATTTTTCAGTGTTTTGCAGACTATCGCCCAGAATACGGATACTGTCCATCGTAACTTTCCCGCGTTTAACCAATGCAGTGATCCGCAAGTCATAATCGGCACTTGCAGGTTGGAGACTTGCGGCAAGAATTTGTTTGATATGTGCATTGCGTTGCTGGGCAAAATGAAAAAGCCGCCGGATGCGTTGGCGTTGAATGGGTTGCGGACGGATATTGGCCAGAGAGTCCACGATGTTGAGTTGCTGAACCAGTTGTTGTGTTGCGCTCATATATACCTCCAGGAAAACGGAATCATGCGTAAGGAGAAACCCGCGCTGTCCTAGTTCTGCGTCTTTCATCGTGGAGAGGGCTTTTTCCGTGTGAAAAAGCACCTCATTGGTATGGGATACCGCATCACTTTGTTCTATTAAACGACCCAACGACCGAAACGTAAAAACCCCGACACTCAATAGCAACAGCACCGTGACGGCAAGTGTAGCGTGCAACAATTGGAGGGTACGTTTTCGCATAAAGGAGAAAAGACAGGAATGAGGGATGAGGAATGAGGTATGACCGAGCGTGATGCCCGACATCACGCTC
>JAYSZC010000828.1:0-3099 GCA_043738235.1 Lewinellaceae bacterium
CCGCCATTTTTTGGCGTGAAAGGTGTGGAAGTAGCCGTCAGTATCGTCCAGATTGCAGAAAGTGTTTTTATTTACCTCGGCATACCATTTCTCGCAGGCATGATTACGCGCTATGTGCTGATCAAATCGAAAGGAAAGGAGTGGTACAACCAGGTATTTATCCCCAAAATCAGCCCGATCACGCTGATTGCCCTGCTGGTCACTATCACGGTCATGTTCAGTTATAAAGGCAACCTGATCGTACAAATTCCGTTCGATGTGGTGCGCATTGCTATTCCGCTGATCCTGTATTTTGTCATCATGTTTTTCAGCGCTTTTTTCTTGGCCAAACGCGCCGGCGCTGATTACCCGAAAAGCACCTCGCTGGCTTTTACAGCTGCTGGGAATAATTTTGAACTGGGCATCGCGGTAGCAATCGCTGTCTTCGGCATCGACTCCGGCGTGGCATTTGCGGCAGTAATTGGGCCGCTGATTGAAGTACCGGTGCTGATTTTACTGGTGAATGTGGCCTTAAAACAACAAAAGAATTTCCCAACCATAAACAAACCCGTAGCATGAAAATCGCCCTTTTTTCCGACATCCACGCTAATTTGCCTGCACTCGAAGCCTTTTTCGTTGATCTTGACAAACAACAAGTCGACCAGGTGTTTTGTCTGGGCGACCTGGTGGGTTACAATATCTGGCCCAATGAAGTGATTCAAGCGATTCGCCAACGGGGGATACCGACCATTGCCGGAAATTACGATTTCGGGATTGGCCGCAGTAGCGACGATTGCGGCTGCGCGTACAAAACGGACGAGGAAAAAGCCAACGGCGCGGTGTCTATTTCATTTACCAATAAAATTGTGGAACCTGCCGAACGCCAGTACCTGCGCGAATTGCCCAAACATATTCGCGTCGAACTGGACATGCAGGAGGGCGAACCGATTTCCCTGCTGCTGGTGCATGGTAGTCCGCGTAAAATCAACGAATACCTGTTTGAAGACCGTGAAGAAAAAAGCCTGATGCGGATTTTGGAAGGCGCCGCGGCAGATATTCTTTGTTTCGGACATACACACAAACCTTACCATCGGATGCTTCATTCCGGTATAGAAAATACGCCACATTTCCGCCATGCCATTAATATCGGTTCAGTCGGAAAACCCAAAGACGGCGACCCACGCGGCGGCTATGTCATTCTGGATATAGACGAACACAGTAATCTGCGCGAGGCGGACAGTATCCGGGTGGAGTTTGCGCGGTTTGCTTATGATGTGGAAAAGGCGGCGCAGGCGGTGGAGGAGAGTCCGTTGCCGAATGCCTATGCAAAAGCGCTGCGGGTGGGTCTTTAGTACTCCAGCAGGCTCAATTTGTTTTTTGCCGAATTAAGTTCTTGTTGCAAATCATCTATCTGTTGCAGCAAACGAGCAATTACATCAATGCCTTCCAGGTTGATATCCAGTTCGTAATGCAGGCGCATCATTTTTTCAAAATCCTTCAATTGCTCGATAGAAAGATATTGATTATCAGCCACTTCCACCACTTCAATCAACCCATACTCCCGTAAAGCATGTACAAAGGAAATTTCTATCTCGTGGTGAGAACATACTTTTTCAATCAGGATGAGATTTTCAGTTTCCATGGTTTCTCAGTTTTAATAGTTCCGTGAACAAATCTTTTTCTTTTTGGCTAAGGTTGGTGGGCATTTTTACATGATAGGTGATGTACAAATCGCCAAACGTTCCATCAGACTTATACACCGGAAAACCCTTCCCTTTCAATTTCACTTTTGTACCACTTTGCGTTTCCGGCGATACTTTTAATTTTACTTTACCGTCAAACGTGTCGACCATAATATCACCGCCTAAAACAGCCGTGTAGAGGTCTATGTCTACATTTGCATATAAATTACTGCCTTCTCTTTTAAATTTGGAATCGTTTGCAATGGAAAATGCAATGTATAAATCGCCGTTCGGCCCGCCATTGTAGCCGGGCGCGCCGTGGCCTGCTATTTTAATAACCTGCCCGTTTTCAACGCCTGCGGGAATCGTAAGACGGATACTTTTTCCGTTTACCGTGATCGTCCGTTTTTCAGTTTGATATACGTCTCTTAAATCCAGGTGTAATTCGGCATTGACATCCTGTCCTCTGAAACCGGCCCGCCGACTCCTGTTGCCTCCGCCCGCACCGTACATGGATTCGAAGAATTCAGAAAAATCGCCTGAAAAGTCCTGTGCACTTTGTTGCCTGCCGGCGCTTCCCCGGGATTGCTGTTGTTGTCTTGCTTTTTCAAACTCCTCGGCGTGTTGCCAGTCTTTGCCGTACTTATCGTATTTTTTTCTTTTTTCCGGATCGCTTAGTACTTCATTGGCTTCATTGATCTGCTGAAATTTACTTTTAGCCGTGGCGTCATTCGGATTTAAGTCTGGATGGTGTTTTCTGGCTAATTTACGATAAGCGCTCTTTATTTCGTTTTCCGTCGCTGTTTTAGGGATGCCCAGTATTTTATAATAGTCTATGAATTCCATGGTAATTGGTTTTTTCTTGCCTTACAAAAGTAAGAAATTTTAAGAGAATAAATGCTTCGGCAAATCCTCTACCCGTTCGCAGCTCAGCTGATCCATCACCTGTTGCAATTGCGTTTTCAAAATACTGATGGTATGCCGCCCGCCCGCTTTGCCCAGTGCCGCCACGCCATACATAAACGACCTGCCGAGGAAGGCAAATTCCGCGCCGCTTGCCAGCGTCCGGGCCACATCCGGGCCGGAGCGAATGCCGCTGTCCATCATGATCTTGATTTGCCCGGCATATTTTTGAGCAATGCTCGTCAGCGGTTTGATGGAGGACTGGCCTGCATCCAGTTGCCTGCCGCCGTGGTTAGACACGATGATGCCATCCAGTCCCAGTTTAATCGCCAGTTCGGTGTCCTGTTCCGTCGCCACACCTTTCAATACAATTTTCCCTTTCCAACGGTCGCGGATCGGGGCGATTTTGGCCTCGGGCATTCTTTTTGAAAAAAACTCGTTCATAAACAAACCCAACTGCTTCATATTCAGACCTTTGGGCATGTATTTTTTCAAGGTGGCAAACTCTGGCTGACCGTGTATCAGCGTGTTGATA
>JAYSZC010000829.1:0-3095 GCA_043738235.1 Lewinellaceae bacterium
GGATAGAACCGTTCTGCCTTTGTTTCGTGTCGCCAAACAGGAAAAACTTGACATAGCCGTCGTAATAAGAAGAGTCGTATTTAGGGTAATCGCATTCCCGGGGGAAAATGCCCATATAATGCCATAAAAAGGAGTAGTCTTCTTTCGTCAGGTTAAAACGTTGTTGTTGGGGAACAGCTTCGGGAAATAACACGGCGCGCAGCATCCGGTCCATATCCGGAAGCGCAAACCAGTTTTTACTTTTCATTTCAAACGGTTGCCTGACAAGGCTGTCGCCGAGGTAATAAGCTTTGCCTTTCCGGGTGTTGTGCTGCGGGTTTTCCCAGATTTGCTCTTCGAATTTTTCACCCTGTTTAAAAATGCCCACGCTGGGTTCATAAAAAGTGATGGGGCTGGTGTATCGGTTGTCGCGGGCGGGGAAGTTGAAGCGATGAACGATACCGGTTCTGGTATAACCCTTGCCAGAGAGCGTCTGATTGATGTAATCGCGTCCCAGAAACTCGAACAGGTGGTTGTAAGCCAAATTATCACTCACGGTAAAAATCTTACGGATATCGTGTGCGATGCTTGGTTTGCGGCCAGGCGCTGCGGGATCGTTGTCGTAGGGTTGCTGAAAAGCGCGTACAGAATCCAGCCGGTAGAAACTTTCTTTTTTGAGTCGCGGGTAGCCGCTTCGGCGCAGGTGATTGAGCTTTTCAAGCGCCAGCAGGGCCAGGGGCATTTTTACCATACTGGCCGGATAGAAGTAGTGCGCCGAATCGACGTTGTAGTGATACGACGAAAAAGAAGGGCGCCCAGCAGCATCGCGGTCTATCCGGGTGTAAATGATTTGTAGTTCATACAAATCCTTGTTTTTCAAGACTTTGGCGCCGATGGAGTCGCGTTTTAGTTCTGCGAGGATGCTTCTGAACGGATCGGATTGATCTATGGCGTGTTTACTACCGGAACAGGCATGCAGGAACAGAAACAGCAGGGTAGTTGCGGTTGAAAGCGCGCAGATCGATTGCATAATTTGTTTTCAGGCGAATTTCATAATTTACTCACATCCTTAAAATACCGCGCCGGCGAACCGGCCCATATCTGCCCATCGGGAATATCTTTGGTGACCAAAGCGGCGGCGCCCACCACGGCATAGTTGCCGATTTTGCGTTTTTCAATCACAGTCGCATTGATGCCGACGTCGGCGACTTTCCCGATTTCGATGCGGGAACCCACCACACAACAAACGGCTAAGTGCGACAGCGGACCGACCACCGAATCGTGGCCGACAAATGCGTGCGCCGCCACTAAGCTACATGCGCCGATATGTACGCCCGCGCCGACATAACTGTTGACCAACACACAGGCGCCCGGCTCCAATATGGCATTGTGCGCCACAAAAGCCCGTTTGCTGACGACATTGACCAATAACTCTTGCGGCACATTGATCTGATGAAATAATTCTTCGGTTTTATAATTGCGCCCCAGCATGTGGATGGCATATACAAAAAGATAACCCTCGTCCGCAAAACGCGCGACATCGCCTGTGCCGCCCAATACCGGAAAATTGTGGATGGTTTTGCCGATTTCATAGTCATTGAGAAACCCGGCCACTTCGTAGCTCAGGTCGCCGAAAGTGCGCCGATTGTCTTCTATGGCCGCCGCGATGGGGCCGCCTTTACCTTCTCCACCTATAATAATGATCTTTTGTGACATGTAAGAAGTTATTAAGTTATCAGTTATCAGTTATCAGTTATCAGTGTTGATCAAGCAAGCGCATTTACTGAAAAGCCCATCGGCAAAATGACTGCCAGAACTCGAATCGATAGAAGTTTAATACGGAATAATGGTACAGCATAAGCACCAGCAACGCTAGCGGAAAAACATTCCAGCGCCGGTGCGAGCGTCCATCCCATATACTCAGGCCGAGCAGAATCAGGTCGGCTATTAAAAATCCAATGACCGGAGCAATGGGGCGGCCATCGATGGTTGGAAGAAAAGGGACAAAGGAGGGAAAAAATATATAGATGATCCGATCAGTAGCGGGGGTGAGCATCGGGAAAATCGTACAAACCATATACCGCGCATGGATCATGGACTTTTTCCGGTAAAAAATGGCGAGTCCGTAATAAATCACAAAAGCAAGCAGGGCATTCACCACCAAGGCTACGAAGAAGAACTCCGTGGCGCCCAAAACAGCTTGTTTCTGCAATTGGTATTGCAACAGGTCGAGGGTGGTAAAAACCATCGCCGGAACCAGCACATACGAAAACTTGCCGATCGTCCGGTGCAGGGCATTCCGTTTTGACCGGATCAGATATGCCTGCGAGATAAGCATCAGACACCAGAGAATCAGGGTAATACCATGCAAATGCATCCGGTAATTCTCCTGATCTGCTATTCTGGTGAAATACGTAAACCAGAACGCAGCCAGCACCAACACGAAAAAAGCAATAAAATAGAGGTAACTTTTTTGAAATAAGGTGCTTTCAAGTTTCATATTATGATGGGTACTTCTACTCGTTTTGTAGTATTCAGAAGAACACGGATTAAAAAGATGAGACACGGATTGAATGTTCAATATCGAAATAATCCGTGTCTCATCCTTTTAATCCGTGTTCCTTTTCACCACTAATTACCAGGTGCTTTCGCCTTTTCCGCATTGTTTTGGCATCGGTCGCAAAGGTCCGTGATATTTTTCAGTTCCCTTGCCTGCGCAACGGTGCCCTGGAATATCTCATTCGTCCTGTCCGAATTGATATAAGAACAATCCTGAAAAAGGTGGTAGCTCTTGCCTGATTTTGTCCAATAAACGTGATTCACACCATTCATCAGCGATTCTACTTCCTTCGTCTGCTCGGTGTATTGTTCCACGGAAGGAGGGTTGAAATCGACGCCCGTTACGCCGGCAATCAACAGCGCGACCACAGCGATGGAGCCGACGATTCCTTTTTGTTTACCGCTCAGATCCTTGTTCGTGAAGATCAGGACAACGAGGGGCAAAAAAGCAATGATGGCGATAATCAGCCCCAACTGGTTCTGAATGAAAAATTTCACCTGGTCCTTTTCGGAGGATATGTGACTACCCAAGTCCCTCGGTGATGCATTTGAAAATG
>JAYSZC010000830.1:0-3093 GCA_043738235.1 Lewinellaceae bacterium
GTTAGTCGCGCTCGGTCATTCCTCATCCCTCATTCCTCATTCCTGTTAGTCGCGCTCGGTCATTCCTCATACACCATTCCTCATCCCTTAAGATTCGCCGGCCCCTTCCAGCCGCAACACCCCGCGCGGACACACTGCCGAACAGATGCCGCAACCCACGCAGCTGGCACGTACAATATCCTGGCCTTTTTGGGCGTAGGCGCGCACATCGATCCCCATTTCACAATAGGTGGAACAATTGCCGCAACTGATGCACTGGCCGCCGTTGGTCGTAATCCTGAATTTCGATTTTTTCCGTTGAAACAAACCCAGAATAGCAGCCTGCGGACACCCGAACCGGCACCACACCCTGCTACCCATAATCGGGTAAAAACCTACGCCGACCACCCCGCTGAACGCCATGCCGATGATGTAACCATAAGCCGTGGAATACGCCTGCGAAAAACTACCCAATACGCCGCCCTGCTGCCAGGAATTGACCCACAGCAAGCCCGTCATCAAAATAACCGCAACCAATACGCCGTGAACCATCCAGCGCTCTATCTTCCAGGCATTCAGGCTTTTATCGCTGAGGTGGCGGAAGGAATCGCCGGCAGTTTCAGCCAGTCCGCCGCAGCCGCATACCCAGGAACAATACCACCTTTTACCAAAAAAATAGGTCAGCACGGGCGTAGCCACAAACGTCATCAAAGCGCTGAAAGCAATAAAATAGACGCTGATGCTGGTAGCGGAGCCGTAGTATTGGACGGCTCCGGGCGAACCGTAATAATCCTTCAAAGGCCAGAAATAAGTGAAATAATATTCCGGCTGGCTCATAACCTGCAAAAAGGCTGGAATAAGGAATGAAAAGCCGGTCTGGAAAAACATCACGGAAAGGGTTCGGATGATCTGGTAGCGGTTGTGGCGGTATTTGTAAATAAACTTAATGCCGAGCGCCAGCACCGAAAAAGTGTACAGAGCGCCGTACACAAACCATTTATCCGCAGGTTTTTGCCGCAATGCCTGGCTGAGGGGTGAAAACAATTGGGTCAGCCCGGTCAGCCAGTTTTCAGGGCAGAAATACAAAACGGTATAAAAACCCGTGATGACGATGGCCAGCAGCCAGCCCCATACGCCGCGCGCAGAGAGGCTTTTAAACCAGACGCCGTTGTTTTTGATGCCTTCCGGTTTGTTCAGGTATTCTTCGCGGACAAATACCAGTACGCCCGCCAGCATTAATCCCAGTGACAGGGCCAAAACGGGCATAGGGGAGAAGGCATTTTGCGCTGCCCACACCAACAGGAGCAGCATAGCGCCTAAACCCGCCAGAGCAAGGGCTATCTTTTGTTTACCCGTAGTCAGGGTTGGGTTGGGATTGGCTATGGAAAGGGATGCGTTTTTCATTTAAGTATATCAAGCAAAATAGTTTAGATTAAATTCTTTGCAAATGCTTGATTATCAACACTGATAACCAATAACTAATAACGGATAACTATTTTATCCGTGTTGCAGGAACCTCAGCGCCGCCGGCAGCCCCCGTTTTTGTTGTAAAGTCAGGTTTTTGCCGGTCTGGCGATTGTACGTGGCCACGAGGTCTTTTTCATGTTGTGGGTGGAATTCCGGATCGAAATTAGCCATGCCGAGTTGTTGCAGCACCTGTTCGATATGGGTTCCCAGTCGCAGCCATTTCTCGCATACTTCGTGGCGATAACGCGCCCCCATGAGGTTGAAACCTGCAATACGTCCACTGGCCGTTTCGTACGTGAGGCGAATACCTCTTTTGCCGTCCGGGTGTTCCCAATAAACAGTGGAATGGCCCTCCGGCAGTTGTGCACGGATGTCACCGTACACTTGATATTCAATGTCAAAAAATTTGGCGGAATTGAACCAGATACCCGGATCATAAGCCGAGTGCTGACCGGTGATCGTGTGCGCTACCGTTTGACCCATCATCCGCCCGGTGTACCAGACGGCTTCGATGGGACGGCGGCCCGGGCGCGGTTGCCGCAGCTCCGCACAATCGCCGATGGCATATACATCGGGCAGGTTGGTTTCCAGAAATTCGTTGACCAAAATCCCCCGGTTCGTTTCGAGTTCGCTTTGTTGTACGAACCCGATATTGGGACTGACGCCTACTGTGAGGCCCACAAAACCACAGTCGATACGATCTCCTTTGCCGGTCACCACAGCGCCGCATTTTTGCCCGCTGCTGTCCGGCAGGATTTCTTTCAATTCAGTTTCCAGACGCAAATCGATATGGTGTTCTTTCAGGTGCCGCGACACCATGGCCGATTCTTCGGGCGGGAGAATATTGTTCCAGAAATCGCTTTCGCGCACCAGAAAGGAAACGGAAATACCACGTGAATGAAACATCTCTGCCATTTCCACGCCGATGAGTCCGCCGCCCACCACCACGGCCTGTTGCAAACCCGGGCTGTGCCGTTCCATCGCTTCGAGGTCTTGAAAACTGTACAATCCGTGTACGCCTTCCAAATCCTGCCCCGGCCAGCCGAATTTGTTGGATTTTGAGCCTAATGACAACACTAATTTGTCATAAACAATAGATTCGCCTTGCGTAGTGAATAATTTTTTCGATGAATAATCAATCCGTTCAATCCGTGCGCGCATCAGCTGGATGCGATTTTTTTCCCAAAACCAGGACTCGTAAGGTTGTGTATCTCGAAAACGCATGTGGCCCATGTAGATGTACATCAGGGCGGTACGGCTGAAAAAATGATCCGTCTCGTCGGAAATAACCGTGATCTCGTAGTCGCTGCGCTTGCGGATGTGGCGGGCGGCGGTGATGCCGCTGATGCCGTTGCCGAGGATGACTATTTTCATAAGGTAGACTAGTTATCGGTTATCAGTTATTAGTTATCCGGCTTGATACTCAAGTATACGAAACAAACCATGCATTGGTTTTAAAGGAAAAACCTGCACAAATGAACGACGATGTTTTCTGTAATGTATGGGTCTGCATATTGGGTTGAACAACTTGTCGTGATACGGACAGAAAGAACACGGATTGGAAGGATGAGACACGGATTTTCGCGCTTCGCGCTCGTAGGAATAATTGCAACGCGGATCGGACGGATGACGCAGATTTACGCGGAT
>JAYSZC010000831.1:0-7889 GCA_043738235.1 Lewinellaceae bacterium
CCTTTATCAACCCTAATAAACCTTCATCAACGCTAATAAACCCCTTAAACAACGCGTTTTTCCGAAAGTTGGCGCAAAGGTAGAAAGAGATAATGAAAAAGGTTTATAAAGGTTGATGAGGGTTGATGAGGGTTTATAAGGGTTGATATACATCCACTCGAAATATGATCCATTTTCCCATTTTTCGAGTGGATGTATATCAACCCTCATCAACCCTCATCAACCTTTATCAACCCTCATCAACCTTTATAAACCTCTACTGCACCGCCCGCACAAAAGCGTCTATGTTCGCACTTTCCAACTGGCGCTCCAGCGCATCGGCTTCCCGGCGGGTACCAAAACGGCCCACGCAGACGGAGAAAAACGATGAATTGGGGAAACGCACAATTTCCGCCGCTTCATAGCCGGCAGCCTGCAGGATGGTAACCTGGTTGTATGCCCGGTTTTCCATCAGGAATGACCCTGCGACAACATAGTAGGTATCCCGCTCGGCATTGGTAACAATAACCCCTCCTCCACTTGACGGGATCGGCTTTTGAACGCCCGGAACACTTATTTCCGGAGGAATTGGCGAAGGACTGTTCATCTGGCCATTGACATAAATCATGGAAGCGCCTTGCATACCCGTCAGGATACGGATTTCGGTGCGCCGGTTGCGCGCATGTTCCTGATCGGTGCAGGAAACACCGTCCTGACAAATGTTGCGCGGTTCGCTTTCACCGTATCCGACCGGCTGGAGGCGGGTGCGATCGACGCCCCGGCTCACTAGGTATTCCACCACACCGTTGGCGCGTCGCTGGCTGAGTTCCTGGTTGTACATATCCCCGCCGCGGCAGTCGGTATGGCTGGCTAATTCCACCGTAATGGAAGGTTGCTGGCGCATCAGCGAAACAACCAGGTCCAGGTCTTTACGCCCGTCGGGTCGCAGGGTGGCATCGTTGAAATTGTAGTAAATATTGGGCAAGTCGACTACCGTACCCGGCAAAAGTGGCGCAACCGACAGGTTCTGCATGATGGGTTGTCCTGAGGTAGCCCCATGTGTATCCACTTCCGTCGATCCGATGATGCGTCCGCCCTGGTACAAATCAACTTTATATTTCTTATTGATGTCGAGGTAATAATCTACCAGACCGTTGGCATCGGCTACCACGGTGTCCTGTTTGCCCGATTCGTCTGTCAGTACAAACATGGCGCCGGCAAGCGGCGCATTGGTCACATAGTTGAAGGCAGAAGCATTCCACTGCACTTTGCCAGGTCCGGCCATCGAAGTGCGCTCCAATTGAATGGCGAGTTCATTGCCGGGTTTGGACACAGTCAGGCGAATCTGTTTGGTCTGGTAACCTTGTTTGGAAATGATAATCACATAATTACCGGGTTTTACCTCGGTTGAGAAACGCCCTTTCCCATCGGTTACACCGTTGATTCCTTTATCTGGAGCCATGGATTTGATCACATCCTGACCGTTGACATTCTGAATGGTAATCAGGTTGCCGGATTCATCGCGACCGATCACGTTGTTGGCATCGTAGTTCAACACCTGCGCATCGGCATCACTGACGGCAGCGCCCGACGTTTTGTCCGTAACCACCACCCTGATATCAAGGTTGCGGTCGGGTACCCGCTGGTTTTGCAACAGGTAATCGTCGAGGTTGCCGTTTTCGGTATGAAAACTAAAAATTTCATCGCCGCCTTTGCCGCCGCTGCCGTTGGTGGAGTAATACCCGTTGATTTTATTCAGGTCTACAATCAGTCCGAAGTCGTCGCCGCTGGTATTAAACGGGCTGCCCAGGTTGACCGGTTTAGTCCACTGGTCATTTTCCATAATGGCATAATACATATCGAAACCGCCCTGGCCGCCTTCCATAGCATCGGAGGCGAAATAAAGCGTATTATCGGCATGTATAAATGGAAATGCTTCCCGTCCGGTTGTGTTGACGCCGGGGCCCAGGTTGACAGGTTCGCTCCAGGATTCGCCTACCCGGTAAGAAACATAAATATCGGTGCTGCCCAGGCTGCCGGGGCGGTTGGAAGCAAAGAACAGTTTGTCGCCGTCAATACTGATTACCGGGTGAAAATCGTCAAATTCGTTGTTGTTGAAAGGCAGCGGTTCCGGTTCGCTCCACACGCCATTCACTTTTTTAGAGCTGTAAATGCGCGTTTTCTGCGTTTTGTCTTTCGCAAACTTCTCTTTCCCTCCAATGGTAGAGTTGCGGGAAAAATACACCGTTTCCGTCGTACGGTCAAAACAAACAGGCCCTTCATGTTCCCCCAAAGAAGACAATTCTTTGGCAAAAAGTTCGGGCGCAGAAAGCGCTCCGGTAGAATCGCGGCGGGAACGCAGGATACTCAATGCAGGCAGGTGCAGGTCTTCATCCCTTTTCTTTTTCAGTCCGACGCCGCTGGCGTTGGTCGAGATAAAAACGATGCCGTCCTCATAAAAAGTGGGGCTGAATTCCAGTCCGCCGGTATTCACCGCTTCCTCATTTTTCACTTGAACCGTGATCAATGGCGGGGTGGTAGGCATCGTCTGGGCATGTGCCAGACCTGCTGAAAAGCAACAGGCGAGTAAAGAGATAAAAAGTCGAAGGGCTTTCATAATTCCCGTGTTTTTAATGTGCCGGAACGGTGATTCCGGCGTTATTTCTTATGTATGGATATGTAAAAGGGCAAAATTATTACAGGAAGAAACGTGGATTCGACATTTTTTTACTGCGTTTTTTCAAATCTGCCTGTATCATCAGTTCGACCGAGCCGGCATTGTAATCTTTAAGGCTCGACAAGCCGAAGTCATACGCTGCGCCTACGCCAAATTGAGGCGCTGCCTGCCAGAATGCGAGCAACCCGATGGATTCACCCGGGCCGTCGCCCCCCAAACGATAGGAAAGACCGGCGGTAAATTTTTTGCGAATATCCAGATTAAGATTAATATCCGCATCAAATGGCGCATTTTTTACATATTTTAACAAAATAGCAGGCATAAGGTTGATATCTTCCGCAATCGGGAAAACGCCGCCGGCCATGCCGTAAAAGTGCTGGTATTCTTTGGCAATTAGCAAAGCACTTCCATTGGCATATCCAATAGCATTGGAATAGATACGCGGTACCGAAAAACCGAAATAGAAACGGTCGGAAACCGTACCATATATACCGGCTCCTACGTTGCCATAAAAATCATTTACCTGGGTGTCGCCGAGCGAAGGATCGCCCCCCACATTCGGCTGCGCATCACTGAATGCGATTCCCAGCGAGCGCAGGGAGATGGTGATACCGGCACGCATGGAGAATTCATCGCTTGCGACGAGGTCGTAAGAATACGCCAGCGCCATGTGGAAATCGCGTTGTAACCCGATTTGCCGGTGCGATAAGGTGACGCCAACTCCTACCCGCGGTGAAAGGAAAGGAGAGTTGAAACTCGCCAGTGCCGACTGGGGAGCGCCTTTAAAACCGATCCACTGGTTGCGGTAGATGGCCGTAACGGAAGGAACGCCCCGGGCGCCTGCATAGGCCGGATTGATGAGCAGTTTATTGTACATAAACTGTGTGTAATGATGCTCTTGCTGAGCAAACATGGTCGCTCCTGCCAACAGCAAAGCGAATGAAAATATAAGTTTTTTCATGACGCAATATTTTATAGTAAACCGGGTCAAAGGATAGAAATCCGACCACAATGACCCGGTTTTCAAGTTTTTAACGGAAAATTTCAATAAAACCCTTCACAGTTGCTTCGTTCGGGCCTGGTTTGAAAATATAGAAGTACACACCATCCGGCAGGTCTTTGCCGGGTTCGCCATCTAAGGTACCACGCCATGCAAGGGCTTCTTCATTGGAATAAGGCGCTGCTTCATACACTTTGTCACCCCATTGGTTGTACACCACCAACGAATTGCTCTCATAAAAACCGGAATCCAGACATGGAATTTCCAGCCAGTCATTGACGCCATCGCCATTGGGTGTAAAAATATTCGGGATGAACGTACACTTCGCATCGCGGATCGTGATCGTCACCGTTGCCATATCGCAAAGCAAGGGACAGGATTGTGAGCAAACTTCATAAAAGAAGGATGCGCTGCCCGGTTCGGCGCCCGCCTGGTAGGAGAAATCGCCATTGCCTAAGTTGGTCAGTCCGTTCAGCGGACTTACTTCGGAAATGATAAAATCGCCGGCAGGTGTGAGTTGGTCGTTCGTTAAAACATTGAAAGTATCCAGCGTGGAGGGATCGAGTATAAAGCCCGTATCGTCTACTGCATTCGGCTGAACCGCTATCTGAACCACAATGGTGTCCACCGGCGTGGTACATCCGTTGATGGTCGCCCGGACGAAATAAGCGCCTGCATTACTGGTACTCAGTGACTGGATTGTCACCGTGTTGGTACTGGCGGTGAATCCCTGTGGGCCTGTCCAGCTATACGTGGCGCCGACAATCGGTGGAACGGTTAACAAAACCGTTTCACCGGCACAGCCTGGGTTGGGGTCTGCGGAGGGATCAAGCGGCTGCAAAGGAAGCACTTCAATAATAACCGAACACTGGGCACTCGACCCGGATGCATCCGTTGCCTGGAAAGTCAGCGTATCGCGACCTACCTCAAAAACAGCGCCGGAAACCGGTCCTACTATCTGCGAAACCTGTGGAATACCGCAGTCGTCGATAGCGGGCGGCAGATTGAAAGAAAGCGCCGTGGCCAGACAGTCGTCGACGGGATCCGTGCCGGTGATAAAATCTCCGGGATTCGCAAACAGGCCGCCGGCCGTATTGACCATCACTTCCCCCGTCGGACAGGTTATCTGCGGAGGCAATCCCGCCGTCACGGTGACTGTGAAAGTAGCCGTGGTAGAAAAACCGTCATTATCTACGGCGGTATACTGGACGGTAGTGACGCCAACCGGGAAGGTATCGCCCGGTTGAAAATTGGAGTACAAGGTATCCAGGTTGCAAAAACCAACGGCAATCGGCGCGGTCCAGGTCGCAACAGAGTCGCAACCTGCCAGATCAATAGACATCGGTATTTGCTCAAATCTTTTGAACGGACCATTTACGGTAATGGTAAAGGTACAGGTATCGTAATTGTTGCTGGCATCGAAGGCCCTGATAACCAGCGTGGTAGTCCCAATAGTGAAGGTGTCTCCGGGTTGAAAAGAGGATTCGAATTCAGGTATCGAACAGTTGTCCGTAGCGGTTGGAAAAATCCATTCTACCACAGCCCCACAGGGGTTTTCCGTAGTAATCGTCATATCAGCCGGGCAACTGGTAAATACCGGAGGCACCAGGTCGATCAGAATTACATCGAATGAACATTCCGTTGTATTTCCGGCCAAATCGGTTGCCGTATACACCACTGTGGTTGTGCCTGCCGGAAATACACCCGGTTCAAGTTCCGATTCAATCGTTGGGTCACCACAGTTATCTGTCGCTAAAGGAGGTATCCAACTGACAATGGAGTCACATTTATTGGAAGGCAGTTCGATGATAATATCATCAGGGCAGCCCGTAATAGCAGGCGGTATGTTTTCAGATACCGTTACCTGGAAAGTACAAGTGCCGATATTGCCGACATTGTCAACAGCCGTATAGGTTACGATGGTCGTTCCAACCGGCAAAAAATCGCCGGACTGATAATCTGCAAAAATATCTATGCCGTCAAAATCGCAGTCGTCCGTAGCGTTGGGCGTGACCCAGCTCGGGAAAGCCCCGCAGGTGTCGAGTGCCGTTTCGACCGTCAGGTCATCCGGGCATTTGTCAAAAACGGGGGCATTGTTGTCAATGACCGTCACATTAAATGTACAAGATCCGACATTGCCATTATCATCTACAGCAATATAGATAATGTTGTTGGCCCCTGCTTCCAGCGGAAGAACAGGCTCATAACCAAACAATTCGGGTGTATCATCGCAGTTGTCAGTGATTGCAGGCAGATCAAATTGTACGATTGCCGCACACAAGCCGCTATCCGGAGAAACAATCATATCGTCCGGACATAAGATGACCGGCGCCAGGGTATCGCGTATTTCTACATTAAAAGAGCAACTTGAAACATTTCCGGAAATATCCGACGCTTCGTAGGTAACCGTAGTGATTCCAACGCTAAACAGTTCGCCCGGCACAAAGTCGCTTGTCATAAAAACAGCGCCTTGTTCGCATGTGTCGACGGCCGTCGGAGGATCCCAGAATACGGCCACATTACAGGAATCTGCAGAAGAGTACGCAATAATATCTGTCGGACAGTTCACGATTTGGGGAGGTAAAAATTCAAAAACCGTCACAATCAAGGAACAGGAGGCAGAGTTGCCTGCGGCATCGAAAGCGGTAAACGTTACCGTAGTTGCGCCGGCTGTGAACAGATCGGTGTCTTTGCTGGAAATAATAGACTCTACTGTACCGCAAGCGTCCGTAGCTTCAGGAAGCGGAACGATGATGGTTTCACTACATGTTCCGATTTCTGCATCCACTTCAATGTTGTCGGGACAGGTGAGAACGGGAGGAGACTGGTCTTCAATGGAAAAATAGCCGCTGGTGATGTTAAACGGCACCGAGTTGAAAGCCGTATTCACCGCATCGAAAGGTGGAATAAAGGCAATTTCAGTAGTCCCGTTTGTATTGAGTACCGTAAAATAAACGGTGAATAAAATACCATCGTCGGGGATCGTAGGCCAAAATGGGAAAACGGGATTGCCCGACAAAAAGCGCAACAGACCGGAAGTGGTGCCGAGATAGTTCAGGAAGTCGGCAGCATCCAGGGCAAGGCCCGGATAGCCGTTGCCTACGGAGTCGAATTCCAAAACGGTTGGGTCCCAGCCTAATGAAAACTGCAGGCCGATCAGGTCGTTAAAATCCTGAACGCGCACATTGAATGCCACTGTGCTGCTGCCCTGGCAATCTGCAGCCACAGTATCCACACTCAAACCCAGGCCGGCGCTCGAATTCACCAATACATTGAAAGAACAGCTGGCCGTGTTGTCCGATGCATCCGTAGCGGTATAAGTTACGGTGCTAAGCCCGATATTGTAATTTCCGTCAGCGTTGCCGGCGCCTTGACCGGTTGTAGCACCGGTGATCACATAACCCAGCGTCACTGCGCTGCAGTTATCCGCAAAAACGGGCGCCAGATTGCTCACAGGCGCAGAAGTGTTGCCTACTGCCGCCATTTCGGTGGCATTGGGCGGACAAGTGATCGTTGGCGGTTCCAGGTCGGCAAAATTTACCTGGCCATCGATATATGTCGCAGCTGTTTCTTCCGGTGGCGAAACAGCGCTGGTATATGCTTCCCGAACCGATGGGAAGTCGCCGAATTGTATCAGCGAATTGGCATTATTACCTCCGATGACATTGAACGCAATGCTGAATAATACATCGCCATTCGGGATCGTGGTGCCGGTAAGAGCGTTCGTTGTCCAACTGAATGCCAGGAATCCCGCATTAACAGAAACGGTACCGAAATTGGTCGGCGATAATTGCAGCGCCGGGTTCAGGTTGCCAAATGCTCCGTATTGCAGGATGGCAGGATCCCAACCCAATGAAAACTGAAGGGAACCCAGGGAATCAAAATTCAGCGCTGTGATATTCAGGGTGTACGTTTGCCCGCAGTCGGCAGCCCCGCTTTCTGCAATCACTGTCAGGATGTCACTCGTAGTCGACACCTCCAGGGTTACATCAAACGAACAGGTGGCAGTATTCATGCCTATATCCGTCGCGCGGTACACCACAGTAGTTGTACCAAAGTTAAAAATGGTACCGCTGGCATCCGGGTCGTTGGGCGCATTGGCTACGGTCGCTCCGACGGACGACCAGCCTACGGTCGGCACACTGCAATTGTCAATGGCTGAAAGCGGCGCAATATCGTTGACTGCGGAAGGCGTACTGACAGCCACTGTTAAATTATTGGGGCAAACAATGG